>CAVHNN010000105.1:0-2001 GCA_963637465.1 Paludibacteraceae bacterium | reverse complement strand
TTTCGAGGCAGTTTCGGCTTTGGAAGAGGGAGCGTAGCGGTGGCTACGTGACCGATGACAAAGATGAAAATGGCCGGAAAGGCCGCGCGAGAAAAGAGAGGAATTATTTCAAAAAAACTTCTAAATTTGCTCTGATGAGAACACTCCTCGCCATATTGCCTCCGCTGACCGTCACGTTGTTCGCCTGCTGCCCGGCGCAGGAGGGCAGCTCCCGGCGCGACTATGACAGTTCCATCGATTGCCTCAACGGCAGCCTCATCGTGTCGCTGGAGGGGAAATACGGCCTCGTGGACACTTCGGGAAGGGAGATTCTCCCTCCCGTCTATGACGAGCTTTATTTTCTGACGGACGGGATTGCGGCGGCGTTCTCCGGGCAAGACTGCGGGTTTTTCGACAGGAGCGGACGAAGACTTGCCCAGACGAGGGCAGCAGGCACGCTGTCGCCGTCGGAACTTCTCGACAGCTACAACGCCCTCAGGGACGAATGCAGGCTGATCTGGGACAATATCCTTGACAAATATGCCCGGATGCACGAATATTGCAGGTCCGGCGAAGCATCGGCGGCGGAAGCGGAGCTGATGGCCGAAGAGATACGCAAGGCCCTGCGCACAATCGGCGGGCCTATGGAAAAGGACCAGAGGGCCGCTTTCGAGGCCGAATATTCAGACTACAGATGAAAGAACTCTTGACAGCTATCCTGCTGAGCCTTGTCAGCCTCGGCTGCCCGGCGCAGAGCATCCGCGAGATAAAGAGGGACAACGCCTATATCTATGCGGAGAGTACCGCTCCCGGGGCACGTGCGGCGGACAGCCTCGCGCTCGAATCGATGGCGGAGAAGCTCTCGCAGGGCCTCGACCTCCCCTACTCCGCTGAAATAAAGAAACACCTGATGCTGTCCTACGGCGATGACCTCCGAAGAGAATGCGGGATGCTTTCGTCAAGCGGCAGAGACGGCGTGTCGGTCCTGAGATATATCCGCAGGGATGAGGTGGAGAGAATTTTCGAAAACCGGCGGGCCAAAGTCAAGGAAATGCTCTCCATAGCCGGCACGGCCGAGGGCAATGCTCAGACGGACGTAGCCCTCCGATATTATTCCTGGGCGGCATGCCTGATGCGCAGCCTGCCTCCGCTCGATGCGGCGGCGATAGCCGATGCCGAAAGCCGCACCGCGGCGGTGCTTGACGGGCTGAGCGTGGAGTTCGACAGACAGAATAGGTTTGACCGGGGCATAGTCGAGCTGACGTTCAAATACAAGGGACGGCCCGTCCGCAATATCGACTACCGTTTCTTCGATGGGCAGAAGTGGAGCGGGGTGCTTTCCGCAAAGGACGGCAAGGGGTTCATCGAAGTCAGCCCCGACTCCGGAATAGAGCAATACCGGATCAGCTACGAAGTGACCCCGGCGAGACTGCAGCACATATTCCGGGAAGTCAATGCCGTGACCCGAGCTCTCGACGCCTCCTCGCTGACATATCCCTTCCGGATCCCGCTTTCGGGGCGATGGCTCTCCTGTGCGGGAAAAACTTCGGAGGATATCTCAAGTTCCGGAGCAACTTCAAATCTTCCGGCTACAGCTATGACTGCAATGCGGACGGCACGACTGAAAGCGGATATATCTGGACAAGCGGGCGGAGCCGCATCTCCAAACTGAGTCTCAGCGCGGGCGGGGCTATAAGGTGCGGCGAACGGCTGCTTGCCTGCATGGGAGCAGGATACGGACGGCGGCTTCTGCTATGGGAAGACAGCGCCGGAGAGTGGGCGAGAGTGGAGGGCAGCTCGCGAAGCGGCCCCGTCACAGAGGTTGGAGCTTTGATGAGGCTCGGCAGATTCGCCGTCTATACCGGAGTTTCAACCATAGGATTCCGCTATCTCGATGCCGAGATCGGAGTGGGGCTTAATTTCTGAGCATCAGCTCCCTCTGCGCCGGAAGGAAACGGTCGCCGCAAGTGCGACACACCGACCAACTTGAGAACATTTTAAAGGTTCCAGTCAGATAAGACC
>CAVHNN010000104.1:0-2010 GCA_963637465.1 Paludibacteraceae bacterium | reverse complement strand
TCTCCGCCAAGGTGACAAGATAAGAAGTTGTTTTGAAATAATTCCTCTCTTTTCTTATACGGCCTTTCCGGCCATTTTCATCTTTGTCATCGGTCACGTAGCCACAATTCCGCATAATAAAATTCGGGAACCATTTCAAAACAGCTTCTAAGGGGCGTCAGCGCGTTCGGGTATCGGGAAATTTTTTATTTTTGCGCTATGATAGAGACCGACGACACTGCACAAGTGCTTGAAGTGGCTTCGATAGCCGGACATATCCTCTTGGAGAACGGGGCGGAGATTTCTCGGGTCGAGGACACTATGGAACGGATTTCCTCCCATTACGGGGTGGATTCCGGGCATTTTTTCGTGCTCAGCAACGGCATCTTCACCACCGGGGGCCTCGGCCGCTATGCCAACGTGGAGTTCATCCCGATACGCGGGATACAGCTGTCCAAAGTCGTTGAGGTCAACAATCTGAGCTATGACATCGCTGCCGGGAAATACACACTCCCGCAGGCGCGCTCTAGACTCGAAGCGATCCGGGACGGGGCTGGGAAGCCCGACTGGGAACAGATTGCCGGATCCGCATTCGGCGCCGCCGGTTTCTGCGCGGTGTTCGGGGGCGGCTTTCTGGATTGCGCGGCGGCGTTTGTGGTCGGTCTGCTGCTGTATGTGTTCAGCATTTTTGTCAGCGGGCCTCATCTTTCCAAGATTGTCGGAGGGGTCAGCAACGCGCTGGTGGCGACGCTCCTGTGTCTCGCCTCGTACAGGGCGGGCTTCGGAGAGAGCCTGAGCAATATAATAATAGGTGCGATTATGCCGCTCATTCCCGGGGTGCCGTTCGTCAACGGGGTGCGGGATCTTGCCAATTCAGACTATATCGCCGGCATCACCAGACTTACTGACGCCATGCTCGGCTTCATCTGCATAGCGCTCGGGGTCAGTATCGGCTTCCTGCTGGACGGGGCCCTGTTCGGGGGAATCATAGAACTTGCAGGGATGACCGTCAATCCCCAGACGTCAGGCCTCCTGTGGCAGATGCTTGCGGCATTTACCGGCACTTTCGCCTTTGCCATACTTTTCGGCGCTCCAAGGCGGGAGTATGCCGCTTCCGGACTCATAGGAGCCGTCGGCTGGGGGCTGTTCCTTGCGTTGACGCGCCATTGCTCTGTCGGAGTCACCGTGGCGATAGTTCTTTCCACCGTGGTAATCTGCGTTCTGTCCAGATATGTGGCGGTGCTGCACAAGTGTCCGAGCACCGTTTTCATCCTCTGCGGCATCTTCCCGCTTGTGCCGGGAGCAGGAGTGTTCTGGTTTACCTATTATCTCTTGTCCAGTCAGTTCCGTCTGTCGCTCGGGACGGGATTCGTGGCGGCCAAGGCGGCCATCGCGATAGTCCTCGGAATCATCATCGCCATGGAGCTGCCCCAGAGGCTCTTCTCCCGCGCCTCCCGTCTGCGTGCGTGAGGGGGCTCCCGCCTGCACCTGCCCCTGTTTCCACCTTCCTGCACCTGCGCCTGCTTCCAGCTCCCAGCTCCTGCCTCTAGCCTACTCCAGCGCCTGCTCCCTGGACTCGCTCCCTGTTTCCACTTCCAGGCCTCCTACCTGCGTGCGCGAGGGGGCTCCCGCCTGCCCCCTGTTCCCACCTTCCTGCGCCTGCTTCTGGACCTGTCTGCGTACGTGAGGGGTACCCTGCTCCCGGGCCTGTTTTCTGTACCATGCTTTCTGCTCCTGCCCTCAGCGTCCTGCTCCTGCCCCAGCCTACTCCAGCGCCTGTTCCCTGGACTCGCTCCCTGTTTCCACTTCCAGGCCTCCCAGCTGTGTGCGTGAGGGGCTCCCGCCTGCACCTGCCCCTGTTTCCACCTTCCTGCACCTGCGCCTGCTCCCTGCTTCTGACTTCAGCTCCTGCGCCTGCTTCCAGCACCCAGCTCCCAGCTCCTGCCTCTACCTCTGCTTCTGCTTCTGCTTCTGCTTCTGCTTCTGCTTCTGCTTCTGCTTCTGCTTCTGCTTCTGCTTCTGCTTCTGCTT
>CAVHNN010000103.1:0-2096 GCA_963637465.1 Paludibacteraceae bacterium | reverse complement strand
TTTTTTAGGGTGCGTAGCGTAGCAGCGGCTACAGCTTGCCTCTGAGAGGACTCCGCTCACTTCGCTCGCTCCGGCCCCTCCCATCGTCATCTGCGTCATCGCTGCGCGATAACTTGCTGCCGACGGGCACCTCCCCCTGCCCGTGTCCGGGGGTGGACACGCCTCTCAGAGGCAACTGCAGACCGCTTTATTGCTCTCCGTACTTTTCACGGCTATATATTTCCGTATATTATGTGCCACCGCCACGAGTCCGAACTCGATGTTGACCTTCGTATTGGACTTCAGACGGAAGCGTTTGAAGCCGTGGTTGAACTTGATGTTACCGAAGACAGCTTCCGGCTCGATGGGTCTGTTGCTGCGGTGATAAAGACCCCGTTCGCTTGTAAGCAGCCGTTTCGCCTCTGCCCTGTAGGCGTTATTCTGATGGTTCACCTCTATGATGCGCCGATCCGACGCCCCTTTGTAGCACATCCCCCGCAAAGGGCATCCCTTGCAGTTTTGCGCCCTGTATCTGCTCACAACTGAGACATATCCGAGGTCCGATTTCGTCTTGAAGTCTCCGATGTGGTCCATACGCTGCCCCATAGGACAGACGTAGTAGTTGCCAATCGCATTGTAATAGAGATTCCCGACAAGGAAAGGGTTGTTCCTTCTGCAACGCTTGTCCTCTGCGTGGAACATATTGTACTTGACATATGGCGTGATCCCGACACCGTCCATGAACGCATAGTTCTGCTCACTGCCGTATCCGGAGTCCGCGCATATCTCTTCACTTTGCCTGCCGTATCGTTCACTGAAAGATGTTACATATGGAATGAAGGTTCCTTGGTCAGTGGGCCTCCAGAAGATACCGTAGTTGGTTATAAACTGGTTCTCGGTGGATATCTGTACGTTGTAGCCGGGCTTGGTCTGCCCGTTGTTCATCGCATCTTCCTTCATGCGCATAAACGTGGCGTCAGGGTCGGTCTTGCTGTAGCTGTTCCTTTCACCAAGGGTGTCGAGTTTGTTTTCGTATTCCTTCATTTTGGCGGCCTTCTCCGTCTTGACCTTCTCCACGGTCTTGCGCAGCTTCTTGTCGCTTATCCCCTCCCTGTCCATCTTGTCGAGTATCCTGTCTGCGCGGCGGGCCATCTCCTCGGACGAGAGTTCCTGTGATTCCTCGGCATTCTCCATCGCGAGAGCCTGCTCCGCAGCATCCAGGACAGCTTTCACGTTGGCTTCCAACTTGGCTTTGTTCTTCTCCGTGCTGCCTTTCCATACGAAGGTGTACTTGTTCGCGACGGACTCTATCTTGGTGCCGTCAATGTACTGGACCTTGAGACTCACGAGACCCTCTTCATTGAGCAGGAGTACTATCTGTGTGAAGATCTTGTCGAACTTACCGGCAAGGCGCCTGCTGCGGAAGATGTTGATGGTCCTGAAGTCCGGCGTCTGCATACCGCTCAGCCACATGTAGGCGATGTTCTCCACGACAAGCTTCTCCATCTGTCTTCCCGAGTACACATTGTTTAGATACGCATACACTATGACCTTCAGGAGCATCCTGGGATTGTAGCTGCTGGTGCCGCCGCCCTTGTAGTCGGACTCTATCTCGGATATGTCCAGCCTGTCTATGATTGCGCTGACGACTCTGGCATTATGGTTCTGGGGAAGATAATCACCGAGACACGGAGGAAGAAGGAGAGAATCGTTGGGATTATAAGATTTAAAGACTACCTTTGCCATTGTGTGATAGGTATTATTGTTTTATGATTGCAACTACAAGATAGTAATAATCTACCACAAAAACAATAGCTATTTCGATGATTTTCAAAGAAATAGCTATTTTATTTTACCCTTTTGGCATCGCACAGAGACGGACAGGAGGCGGACTTCGGAGAGCGTGTCCACCCCCGGACACGGGCAGGGGGAGGGGCCCGCAAGATGCGAGTTCTGCAGCTGCAAGACGAAGCAGATTGTGGGAGGGGCCGAAGTGAAGCAAGTCGCAGACTTGCGAACGGAGTCTCTCCGAAGTCCGGCTGCCTGGCGGCTCGGAGCTTGCCATAGACAACAAAAAAGAGAGTGACTATCAGTCTTTCGACTTTTTAGTCACCCTC
>CAVHNN010000102.1:0-2135 GCA_963637465.1 Paludibacteraceae bacterium | reverse complement strand
TCGGAATCTGATGAACATCAATAATTTCGGCATCTATCATCCGAACGACACGAAGCTCGACTATGACGCTCTGAAAAGATATGTTCTGGCAACGGGCTATGTCGGCATCTTCGACACGGACTTCATCCTGAACCGGGGCGAACTGTATTTTATCGAGTGCAATTTCCGCAACGGAGCATACGGCTACTGCACGACGGCCGCAGGCTTCAATATGCCCGCATATTGGGCCACCGGCGGAGAATACGGTCTGAAAACCGCATTGAAGGACATTGTCTTCATGGACGAGCGGACGGACCTGCTTAATGTCCTTAATGGGAACATTCCGCTTCTCAAGTGGCTGAAGGACGTCTTTAGAACAGATGCCTTTCTGTTCTGGAACCGGAAGGATCCGGCACCATATTTCAGAATACCGGCCGGCATTAGGCAGAAATTCGCAGCAATGACACGCAAACTGAAATTAAGATGAGCCGTCCTCCGCTCATTTGCACGGGATACGGAAAAATCGTAGATTTGTGCGGATTGTCAGTAACGTAAAACGAAGTGCCTTATGGAACAGATGAGAAGAAAATATCCGGTGGGGATACAGACCTTTGAAAGGATTGTCAAAGAGGGCTATATCTATGTGGACAAGACTGACCTCGTGTGGGAACTTGCCCACGATGCGACCTTTGTTTTCATGAGTCGTCCGCGGCGCTTCGGCAAGTCCCTGCTCACCTCCACGCTCGAGTCCTATTTCAAGGGGGAGAAGGAGCTTTTCGCAGGGCTGAAGATAATGAGTATGGAAACGGAGTGGCGGGAATATCCAGTAATACACATCGACCTGAGCACCGCGAAGGACAAGGAGTCTCCATCTGAGCTCCGCCGTTCGCTCCGTCTGCTGCTTTCGCGGCAGGACTGCTATGCGGAGAACCCGGCCGAGGTAACCCCTGGCGAGGTGCTGGACGGGATGATTCGCCGCCTGCACCGCGAAACCGGCAGTCAGGTGGCGGTGATCATAGACGAATATGACGCGCCTCTGCTCGATGTGCTCCACGACAGGGACAATCTGGACGGGATGCGCACGGTGATGCGCGAGTTCTACCAGCCTCTAAAGGCGAACGAGCAGTACATCAAGTTCTGTTTCATCACCGGCATCACGAAATTCTCGCAGCTCAGCATATTCTCGACGATAAACAACATCTCCAATCTCTCGCTCGACCCGCATTATTCCGCCATCTGCGGCATAACGGAGGAGGAACTCGGCACTGTACTCCGTGAGGATGTGGAAGGTTTGGCCGGGGTGTACGGACTGTCTGCGGAGGAGATGCATGCGAAGCTGAAACTTCAATATGACGGCTACCATTTTTCAGAGGACTCTCCGGAGGTGTATAATCCGTTCAGCCTGCTCAAGTGCTTTCAGCGACGCAAGGTTGATAGCTACTGGTTCGAGAGCGGCACTCCGACCTACCTGATTAACCAGCTGCGTCGTTTCGGGACGGACATCACTTCTCTGGAGAGGCTCGAAGTCCCCGCCGACGCGTTCGACCAGCCGACCGAGAATATGCACGACGCGCTGCCCCTGCTGTACCAGACGGGCTATCTGACGATAAAGGACTATGACCGTCTCACGGGAATATACACCCTGTCCCTTCCGAACGAAGAAGTCCGCGTGGGCTATGTCAAGGGTCTGCTTCCGATTTACTCCGGAGTGACAGGCACGGACGTGCAGACGGGCTTTGCGCTGAAGTTCTGGAAGGCACTGCTCGCAAATGACATCAACCTTGCCCTGCGTCAGATGCAGTCCTACCTTGCGGGCATTCCGTACGTCGAAGGCTTCAAGAAAAAGCTTGCGGAGGCGGCCACGGCCGAGGGGTTCTATGAATACACTTTCTATCTCATATTCTCTATGCTCAATGTCTATGTCCAGACTCAGGTGAAGGTTTCCGGAGGAAGGGTGGATGTCGTGGTGTTTATGCCTGACACGATTTACATAATTGAGCTAAAGGCGGGCGGAAGCGCGGAGGACGCTCTGCGGCAGATTGATGAAAAGGGCTATGCCGCCGCTTACCACAGTGACGGCCGCCGCATAGTCAAGGTCGGCGTCAATATGGATCGCGACACCCGCACCGTTGAGAACTGGGTCATCGCTGCGGAAT
>CAVHNN010000101.1:0-2150 GCA_963637465.1 Paludibacteraceae bacterium | reverse complement strand
TCTAACCGTGCCCGTCCGCCCCCTCTGCCGTCCGCACTTTTAAACGGGCGTTTTTGCGGCCGGAGGCCAGTCGCACGCGACTTGCGGGATAACACTTTGATATTTAACAATTTCAGCACAACGGTTATGGCGACATTTGCTTATATCAGGGTCAGCACGCAGATGCAGACCCGCGAAAGTCAGGAATTCGAAATCAGGAACTGGTGCAGCGCAAGAGGACTGCAAATCGACAAATGGGTGACCGAGTCGGTCTCGGGGACGGTGGACTGGGAGAAGCGGAGCCTCGGGAGGGCGGTACGCAAGATGCGGGCGGGGGATGTCATCATCTGTTCGGAACTTTCGCGCCTGGGACGCAATATGCTGATGATAATGTCAATACTCAACTTCTGCGCCCGCCGCAGCATCCGCATCCATTCTATAAAGGACAACTTCGAACTCTCCGACAGCATCAATTCCAAGATAATAGCCTTTGCATTCGGGCTCGCCGCCGAAATCGAGCGCAACCTCATCTCGCAGCGCACCAGGGAGGCCCTCGCGGCGAAGAAGGCTGCCGGAGTCAAGCTCGGGAGACCCTGCGGGATGACCCCCAAAGTATGCCGGGTGATGGACAATCTGGATGCCATCCGCGTCCTTATGGACAGGGGCGTCAGCAAAACCAGGATAGCCAAACGCTACGGTGTCCACCGCAACACCCTCAACAAGTGTCTTGCGATAGCGCGGAGCCGGGAGATGAGATGAGACGGGAGTATCATGCCCTCTTCATTGACATTCCGCACACCGCCGGCACGGTCAACGCGGCTTTCCAATCACCCCAGGAACATCGGGGCGCTGACGGCCCTGATTCCGTTCTGAAAATCTTTTGTCTGCGGGTCGTTCGACAACACGAACGCGCCCTTGACAGGCTTGTCGAGAAGTTCTCCCAGTTTCCGAAGATGCCTCGTATCCGACTCGGTCACATTGTCAGACATCTTTATCTCGAAGGCATAGTATCCGTCCTGTGTCTCGACTATGAGATCCACCTCTCTTCCGTCCTGTGTCCTCAGGTGATAGAAAGACACCGGGGCGAATATGTTCTTCGCCTGTTTGAAGAGTTCCGACACCAGCAGGCTCTCGAACTCGTGGCCCGTTATCCCGCCTCTCTTCCCGAGTACGGCCTGCTGCACCCCGAAATCCATAAAATGGATCTTCGGAGCTTTCGAAAGGCGTTTCCCCGCATTTCTGCTCCATGCCGGGAGAATGATGGTCTGATAGCTCAAGTCGAGGTAAGAGATATATCTCTGAACCGTCTTTGAGCTCAACTTCAGGTCAGCCGCCACCGAAGACGCATTCAGGGTCTGACCCGAAAGCAAGGCGACCTCCCGCTGCAGCTTCACAAACGGCTCAAAGTCACGGAATGAAGCGAGGTCTCTCACGTCGCGTTCCAGATATGTTCTGACATAGTTGCCAAGCCAGCGATACCTGTCCTCTTCGGAAAGGGTCTCGTCCACAAGGGCCGGATAGGCTCCGAATTGGAGCAGGTGCGTCCAGGCTGCGCTCTTGGGCGCGTGGTTCGGATCAAGAAGGAATGTCGGCAGCAGCATATCCCCGGCATCCGCCCCGGAAAGCATACGCTGCCAGATGCTCGGCACAACGGCATCGTCCCATCCGGAGGTCCGGAGTTCCGGCAGCGTCAGGGGATAGACATCCAGAATGCTGCATCTCCCGGCAAGGCTTTCCCGGACTTTGCTTAACAGAAGCAGCTGGCTCGACCCGAGCAGGACATAGCGAGTGTCTCCGTATTGGTCGTATACCGATTTTATGCTCTCTATGAGGCGCGGCTCTTTCTGGATTTCATCCAGAGCCGCCTTTGGGTATAAGGCGTGCCACTGGTCCGCCGTAAGCGAGGCATAGGCCCCGCGAAGCACGGGATCCTCGATGGAAATATATCGGTATTCCCCCATTTTCTCCTTGACAATGGAAGTCTTGCCCACCTGACGGGCCCCGGTAAGGACTATTATCCTTCCTGACCGGGAATCCTTCAGGCGGCCTATCTCTGATAATATCTGACGTGCCTTTGACATACGCTGCTCATATGCTTCTGCCGCAAAGCTAACAAAAGGAATTCGTTATTCCAAGAATCGGCGTAAATTTTGGAATTGCACTCCAAGAAT
>CAVHNN010000100.1:0-2213 GCA_963637465.1 Paludibacteraceae bacterium | reverse complement strand
GCGACAACGCTTGAGGGAGGGTGGCCGCATGGGCTGCCCTCTCTTTTTGTAGTGCAGAGTTGTGCAGCGGCAGACCGCATTGCTGCGCTCCGAGCTGATTGTAATATGTGATGATATCCTTCTCGGGTTATAGCACTTTGAACAGAATTTGCTATAATGCGCTTTTCTGAGAAGACAGCTCATTAAAAAATGGCGGACAGGTGCTTGCGGTTGATCCGCAGATAAAGTTTCTCCCCGCTGTCGCGTATGCGGGGAGAAAGCTCTCGTTGATGGCAGTTTGGTGATCTGCGCCCGCCGGGGCCGGCAAATCGACGGTGCTGCCGTTTGCCGTCCTGCCCGGCGACCTCCTCTCCGGGCTTTTTCAATCAGTAGTCATCGTGTCGGTATTTCTCTTGCCAAAGCCAGTCGTCACCGGCATTGTCTGAACCTGAAGCGCGGTGTTTGCCTATGTGGTGGCCGAGTAAACCGGCACCGAAGAGAAGCGCTGCTGTTTCCGCCGCCTCGTCGGAGTCATCTCGGCCGCTTGATATCGGGGCGTTGGCCGGGTCGTACGGCTTGCGACACTCTTTTATGCCGTAGATTATCATCCCTATGTAAGCGATAATGAGTATGATGGTTAAAATCAAGAAAAAAACGCCTTTTGTAAGCAGGTACAATATGCCGGCGACAGCCGCGAACGGGAGTATATGGATGCTGGCGTAGAAAATCAGAACCCATATCGCGAATAAATCAAACAGGATGTCTTTGATGGTTTTGGACTTCTTTACTGGCTTGACAATTTTGGACATAAGTACGTGATATTGGTGAATGGTTCCGCGTTTTCCGCAAAGATAGGAAATAAATTTTTTAAAGCGCCGCCCGTCGGCTGCCCGGCAGAGAATGTCGAGGGTCGTCTCCTTGCCTCCCCGGAAGTCGGGGTCAGACTGGTAATCTGTCCGCAAAAATTTCGGGGATAGCCGGGTAAAAGTAAGAGAAAAATTTGCGGGACAGCATAAATATCCATAACTTAACATCGAAAAATCAATAACTTATGTCTGAAAGAATATTCAAACGTAAAATCTACAGCAAAATATTGGAGTGGAAGCAGGAGAATGACGGTGCGTCAGCCCTTCTTGTAGAGGGTGCCAGACGTGTCGGCAAGTCCACCATTGTCGAGCAGTTTGCCCGGAACGAATATGAATCATATATACTCATTGACTTCAATAAGGTGTCAAAAGCAATCAAGTCGTTGTTCGATGACATTATGGATATGGACTACTTTTTTATGGCGCGTCAGGCAATCAAATACCTGGTGCAGGATGGACGTTACGACTACCCAATCTGGGCTCCGATGCAGGACAAGTTCGGGACAAGTTTCACACGGATAATCCGAACATCGAGGCTCTGGTCCGCGCCATAGGAAACAAGGAACTGTCCGCGAAGGAGATGATGGAAAGGATCGGTCTAAAAGGACGGGACAATTTTCTGAAAGTCTATCTCTCACCATCAATAGGCGATGGTTTCATGCGAGCATTGTATCAGGATTCCCCGAGGCATCCGCGCCAGAAATACCTTCTGACGGCAAAAGGTATGATGCTGTTACAGACCCTTGCCGAAATGGAGGACAATGTATGAAGAAGTATGAGGATATAAGCGGTGCTGATAACGATTTACATGGAAAGTACTAAGGCAAATATTATGACTATCGATTTCAAGAAAGACTACAGACAATCCGTCAGGCAGCTTTGTGACGTGGCGATAGTGAGGGCACTGACGGAGAAGATTGCCGATGGGGCATCTGCGATGGATGCTGCTTTGTCTGTCAAGTACGAAACGAACACCGAGAAAATCGCCTTTGACAAGAATTGCTTCGATGAAGATTTTTTCCGCCTTTCCTCCGGGGTGGCTGGCGAGGTTATCCAGAAGTTCGTCAATTACGGCATCCGTGCTGCCGTATTCGGCGATTTTTCGCACTATACCAGCAAAGCCCTGAGGGACTTCATCCATGAGAGCAACAAAGGACGGCACTTCGGATTCCTTGACAGCGAAGACGCCGCTATTGCATGGCTGACGCAAGATGGTTCTTTATTCTCCACTTACCGAAAATAATGCGTATCCTTACCGCTTATTAAGACAACGGAGAGCGACTTATGCCAGAGAGCAACTTTATAGACTACGTGAAGATTGTGGACGAGAGCAAGAGAAAGGCGGTGAATCTGATTCCGAAGTTGTAA
>CAVHNN010000099.1:0-2236 GCA_963637465.1 Paludibacteraceae bacterium | reverse complement strand
TCCGCTGACACCCCTCTTGTGCCTTCCGGCATAAAGGGAAAGGTGGAGATATATTAGCGGCGCGGGACCTCCGTGGCTTTGTCGTCCTTTTCGAGAACCTGCACCGCGAGGTCTCTGGATGGGCTGTCGTACCAGTTGAAACTCTCCGGTGCATCCGGAAGGGACGGGTTGAATCCGCTGAAGTTGACGATGTGCTTCGCGATGTCAAGTCCCTGCGTCTGCATGGCCCCGACCACGCATTTGGCGAGTTCAAAAGCCCCGTATGGGTTGAAATGAGTGTTGTCCGCAACGTCTTTGCTCATCCCGTAAGAGCCGGCCTTGTAGTGCACGAAAGCCCGCTTGGACTCTTCCGGTCCGAGGGCCTCGTAGAACTTGGCTGACATCGAATGGAGGTCGATGAACGTCACGCCTTCGCGTTCCGCGACCCATTTCATCGCCGCAGGATAGTCAAGATGAGTCTCGACTATTTTGCCGTCCTTGTCGAAATTGCGCCTGTGCGTTGGAGACACCAGCACGGGGATTCCTCCCTTGGAGCGGATCTGGTCGATGAATGTCTTGAGCTGGGTCGCGAAGAAGTAGTACGCGCCCTTGCCCGGCTGCCTGTCTATCTTCTGGTCGTTGTGGCCGAACTCCACGAAGACATAGTCCCCCGGCTGCATCACGGAGAGAATCTTGCGCAGCCGTCCGGCTCCGATGAAAGTGTCGGCCCGCTCCCCGCTCTCGGCATAGTTGGCCACCGCCACCTTGTCGTCGAAGAACCACGGGAACATCTGCCCCCAGCTCGCCCAAGGCTCGTTGTCCTGATCGACCACCGTAGAGTCTCCGCAGAGGAATATCGTGGTGATGCCCGGAGGAGCCGGCTGCACTGTGACGGATTCCACGGCCGGAGCCTCTCCTCCCACTTCTATGTTGAGGCAGTCATCCCAATTGAGCTTGCCGTTCTCGCGCGACTTGAGGGTGACGGAGGCGACTTCCACGCCGTTCTCGCGGATTTTAGCATCCCTTTTGTTGACGATGAAGCTCACGGTACGGAATTCTCCTTTCGCCGTTCGGAGGTCGTTGACCGCAAGGCGCCGGCTTTCGACCTTGACAAAAGTATCAGCGGCCCTCTTACGGCTTCCTATCTTCATAGTTACCAGATAGTTGCCGTCAGGAACAGGCAGGTTTATCTCGAAGGGTGTCTGTTTCGCGGTGTCGTAGGTCATCACCGCCGGAAATTCAGTGGCGGACGCTCCGAGAGCAATCAGTGCCGCAAGTGCGGACAGTATCAGTTTTCGCATATTGGTGGTTTTTGGATATTATTGGAGCGAATTTAAGGAAAAGTTCTTAACTTTACCAACACAAAAATTCTAATAACACAAAACGCAATGGCAAGAAGAGAAGCATTCAAGATGTTCCTGAAGCCTGGTTTCGAAGACGAATACCAGCGCAGGCATGCCGCCATCTGGCCTGAGCTCAAGAAATTGCTCTCAGACAGCGGCGTCCGCAATTACTCAATCTATTGGGACAAGGACACCAACATCCTTTTCGCATATCAGGAAGTGGAAGGAGACGAAGGGTCTCAGGATCTCGGAGGCAATCCGGTGGTTCAGAAATGGTGGGACTACATGGCCGACATCATGGAAGTCAACCCGGACAACTCCCCGGTATCCATCCCTCTCGATGAGAGGTTCCATATGGACTAAGTAATCCGTACACCACCAATAGTTCACGAAAGGCCGGCCGGAAAGCCGGTCTTTTTATTTTATGGGCCCTATGAAATTCTAACCAATTTAAAGAATTTAAATTTATTTTTAAAGAGATATATTATATCCTTTGCTTGGTTATTAATAAATTTATGCACATATTTGTGAACCAAAACAAAAATTAATAACCGAAAAATGTTATCCTTTATTAACCTGTGTCATCGGCGCCTGGCGGCGCTTTTGACCTGCCTGACCCTCATCGTAGGGACGGCATACGCACAGACCGCAACCACAGAAGGCAAGGTCATCGATCAGAACGGCATTCCTGTCATCGGGGCCTCCGTAATCGAAAAAGGCACGACCAACGGAGTGATGACCGACATCGACGGAACATTCACCATCAAGGTGGCGGCCGGCAAACAGCTCGAAGTTTCCTGCATCGGCTACGTGACCGTGAACGTCGCCGCAGCCCCCAAACTCAGCATCACCCTTCAGGAAGATTCTCAGATGCTCGAGGAGACCGTGGTTGTCGGATACGGCACGATGAAGAA
>CAVHNN010000098.1:0-2261 GCA_963637465.1 Paludibacteraceae bacterium | reverse complement strand
CGTATTTCCATCAGCTGCGGAAGTGCAGATAGAAGTCACATCTTTGTGCCAGCTTCTCAAAGTAAGACGCGGCGTATTCTGCCGGATAATGCACTTTTAACCAAGCGCACTGCCAGGATATCCAAGTATAGCACAGTGCGTGACTTTTGTTGAATGCATACAACCCTGAGGCTTCCATCTCCTTCCACAAGCGCGCCAAGTCTTCTCGGACATATCCTGTCTCTACGCCGCGTGACACGAACTCCCCATACAGCTTGTCCAATTCTTCGCGCCGGCACTTCCCGAACGCCCTCCTCGCCCTGTCTGCCTCACCGGGAGCAAATCCGCCAAAGCGCTTGCAAATCTCCATAATCTGCTCCTGATAGACTATCAGTCCGTATGTTTCTCCGAGTATCTCTTCCATTTTCGGAAGGAGATATACGATCGGCTCCAAACCGTTTTTTCGGGCAATGAAAGAGGGTACTTTGTCCAATGGCCCCGGCCTGTACAACGCATTCATTGCAACCAGATCCGAAAACCTGTCCGGACTGAGTTCCCTGAGACTTTCTCTCATTCCTTCATAACCGAACTGGAATATGTCATCCGTGCAGCCGGCGGCAAAGAGCGCCATCACCGGGACATCATCAATCGGAATACGATCAATGTCAATCTTTACACCATATCTTTCCTTGACCCTCCGTACGGTGTCCCGGATAATGTTCAGGTCCTTGAGGCCGAGGATATCGAGCCTGAGCACCCCACATTCTTCCGCATCATCGGCGCGATACTGTGAAGCCAATATTTCAGTCCCGATACTCTCCCTGTCCCCCTCTCTGGTCATAGGGATATGATCCGAAAGCGGCCCAACACCGACCATGATGGCGCTAGAATGGATATCTGTTCCCATTCGTATTCCATCAAGGATTTCCGCCGCTTCGAATGCGGCCCTGAATTTTTCGTTTTCGGCACATTTCTGATCGACAAACGATTGTTCCTTGCGGAAACGCCTCAATGGCAGCCGCCAACAATAACGCCTCTCCTGCTCAAATAGATTGAGGACCTTCTGGACAGTCCTCCTGTTGACGCCGTACACCTCTGCACAGGACATGAGGGCGTCTTGGGCTTTGAAGTTTTCGGGTACTTCTGCATAAGACACGGCACTCCGCCCGAAATTATCTGCAAGGTGTTCCACAATCCTTTTTCGCGAGCCCTGCTCGAAGTCAACGTCAATGCCCGGCATCAGATCCTTGTCCGGATTCAGAAACCGTTCGAACAGAAGGCCATGCTTCAAAGGGTCGAGGCCTGTAATCCCGAGGCAATAGTTCACTATGCTGCCTGCTGCCGAGCCGCGTCCCGGGCCGACCGCGATTCCCTCCGAACGCGCCCAGTCCACGACCTCCTTCCAAAGCAGGAAATAATTCTCCCATCGATTTTTGTCAATGACAGATAGTTCGAACTCTATCCGCCCCAACACTTCCGAATCAAGCTCACCATACCGGTTCGCAGCCCCAAACAAAACCTGCCTGCGAAGCTCTGAAGCCGGGTTCGCAGATACAGGAGGAAGCTTCGGCACTTCTGCGATGGAATACCTTTCCACCTTGTCAAGTATCTCCTGCGTGTTGTCAATCACCTCGGGGTGCGAACGGAACACACGGCGCATCTCGGCTTCGCTTCGGAGGAATTCCATATGAGAACAGCGCAGCCTGTCCGCTGCTCCGACCTTTTTGCCGGTAGAAATGCACAGCAGAGCATCGTGGGCCACAGCATCGGCGCGAAGCACAAAGTGTACGTCATTGGTGGCGATAACCTTTATTCCAAGTTCTTTTCCTATCTCATATATGCCCTTGACGGCCTTCCTCTGCAGAGAGACCAGCGCCTTGTCGGCAGCTTTAAATGCCTCGATATTCTCAAAGGGGGAGACAACCGCCTTTGAGTCCGCCCGATGGTTCCATACTTCAAGATAGAAGTCCTCGCCGAAGACCCGCTTATACCACAGGGCCGCTTCCCGTGCCGCATCCATCTCTCCCTTCAATATCAACTGCGGAATCTCTCCGCCGAGGCAGGCCGAAGTGCAGATGAGCCCATCGCGGTACTCCTCCAACAGCCGGTGGCTGATTCTTGGCTTGCCGCAGTGCATTCCCTCCGTTCCGGCTATCGAACTTAGACTGACAAGGTTATGATACCCCGTCAAGTTCTTTGCCAGCAGTATGATATGGAACTGGCCCTTTCGCATCTGTGTGTGTTCGAAGTGGTCGGTAATACAGAACTCGCAGCCCGCTATC
>CAVHNN010000097.1:0-2267 GCA_963637465.1 Paludibacteraceae bacterium | reverse complement strand
CGTAAGCGTTCACTTCTCCAACCCATTGATTTTCAATGGGAGATTTTGTGATTTTATTTGATTTTTGTTGATTTTGCTGTTTATAGCCCGCAGTAGCAAGGCAGAAGGCCGGTCAGATCCTCACCCTCTCCAGCTGTTTTCAGTTTCCCGAGGAGGAAGTTGATATACTTTCCCGGGTCGATGTCATTATGTTTACAACTCTCGATCACCGAGTACATGAAAGCATTGTCCGCCGCCGAACTCTCACTGCCGATGTTGCCGGCGTTCCTTAGGTTCATTTTAAGCTTTCTTACGCTCTGCTCGCTTATATTGTTCGACACCTCGACATCCCCATTCTCCAGCACCCGCTTCATCGCCGGCCATTCCGCTCTCGCGTAACGCAGGGCTTTCTTCAGCAGCTCGCCGCAGCCGGCATCATTCGACAAGGCATACTCGGCAAGCCTGTCCTCAATGGACTTCATCATGTCCGCCGTGCCGCCCGGCTTCAGTCTGGCCTCGTATCTGTCGTTGCCGGACAACCCCTGCCCTTTGAATATATGTTCCTTCGCGAAGATCATCCCCATCCTGTCGATGAACCACATCGCCTCCTCGAAGTTCTCTTCCAATGCATTCACGAACAGTCTCCGGATATGGACGAGACAGGCGCTGCGCTTCTTTATGCCGTCGGGAGGGGTCTCCTTCTTCGCCAGTTCCTCGTCCGTCATATCGAACACCTTGTAACAGACATATCCGTCCGTGGTGTAGAACCCTATGAACCTCTCAAGGAACGGCCTTATGGCCTTCGCCCCGCGGCTGCCCTCCTCATAGAACAGCCATGAGAGCTTCAACACCTTCGCCGTGATGCTCCAGAAGTACTTCTTCTTATATGTTCTGTTGCCCTCCTCATCCTCGCAGCCGACAAGTCCGGGAGTCTCATCTATCATCCAGTAGCCCGCCGTAAGCATCGCCCTCTCCCACCAGTCCTTCATCTTCGAACGCATGTATTCGATTGCCCTGTGGACGTTGTCCCCCAAGGTTGTCTTCGACATCCTGAGGCCGAGTGCCTTGAGCTTCCTTACTATCTGCTCGAACGGAGTGTTATACCAGAACTTCTCCATCAGGATATAGCTGAGGGTCTCCGTACCGAAGCAGCATCCGGCTATAGGGCGGTCTATCGATATCATGTCCAATGTCCTGATGTCATCCTCGTCGCTGAAGCGGACCGTCGCCGTCTCGTAGATATGCTCCTCTATAGTTGCAGGTGTTAACAATATCACCTTCACGTAGTTCTTGTCTATTTTTCCGTTCCTTGTCACGTAATACGCACCTTCGGGAAGATTATAGTACTCCTCAAGTTTATGATATGTCGGACTGTCCGTATAGGCTTGCGCTTTCGAGTAGTCCATGCGCTCAACTTTCATCTCAGTCCCGGGGCGGGTCCTGAGTATCTTCTTCTGAAGAGCCTTCAGAGTACTCCCTGACTCGCCGACATCCGTCTTTGTCTCCTTGTCAGTTACTCCATCGGATGCGCCGCCCTTGTCGGAACCGGGCGTGCCGTCGAAGTTGTCCTTGCCGCTACTGCGGTCGTCTTCATCCTTGCGCCTGCCAAGACGGCTGGACTTCTCGGACTTGCGGCCATAAAGCTTGCCGGCATTGACCCTGCCGTTTGCGGCAAGAGCGGATATTTGCGCAGTCAGACTGTCTATCGTGCATTGCATCGATTTCCGAAGGTCAAAAAGCTGTTTCTCATAGGACATCCGCTGCTTTTCCTGCACCACACGCATATCCTCTATCATCCCCCTATAGAACTCCTCAACCATCCTCCGGTCCCGCCCGTCAGACTCGGCGAGCCGCCGCTCCAGAGAGGCCACCGCATCGACCAGTTTCGCATTCTGGTTCTTCAGTTCGGCGATGGTCATATAGGCCAGTTTGAGTTGTTCCTCGGCTCGCATATTCTTCGTTTTCCCAATGTTAAAGTTACGAAAAATAATTGAAACCACAATGGATTTTTTGAATTATTTTACTGATATTCAGAGATTTGACAGACTCTCAATCGATATATTTCACCACCGTGGAGGTGCTTGCCGGACACTCTGTCAGCATCACGAAGTCCGACCAGCGAATTTTACCCCCGACACGCTCCGGGTCCGTCTGAGGCCTTATAAAACGGCCTTCGTCCAGGCGCAGCGTAGTGAGCTCATACCTGTTGTACTCCCTTATCAGAACTTTCTTTACCCTGGGGTTGCGGCCGCTGAACACGTACACGCTCTTGGGCTTCCGCGGATTAT
>CAVHNN010000096.1:0-2287 GCA_963637465.1 Paludibacteraceae bacterium | reverse complement strand
AGGCCGGGAACGCCAAGGAGCCGAGGGAGCAGCAGGAATCCCGTCACCGGGAACACTATCCCGCGCAAGAGAGTGTAGGACATTGCCCTGCCTGCATTCAAGATGCTCTGGTAATAGCCCACAAACACCACGTTCAGCGCGAAGAACACCGAGCAGGTTGAGAACCACGGCAGTCCCTTGACTGCCAGATGATATGCCTGCTCGTCAGGACGCAGGAACAGCCCTACTATTGCCTTGTCGCCGAGAATGAGGGTAAGCATTATAATAGAGCCGCAGGCGATGGCCGACAATAGGGAGACGTGCAGCGTACGCAGCACACGCGGCTGCATCCTAGCCCCGAAATTGTAGCTGATGATAGGCTGTGCAGCCTGAGCGACAGCGTTGTTGACAGAGAATATTACAGGAAACAGGTAGCAGACCACAGCGAAAGCCGCCACGCCAGCCTCGTGCAGCATTGGCATGAACATATGGTTCCCAACAAGGATGGTGATGCTCATTGCAATTTCGGAAAGAAACGTGGAAAAGCCGATTTTTGCCATATTCACTATGTTTCTGAGAGTGAGATATGCAGATGTCCTGCTTAATTTCAGCCGGCGAAACTTCAGCGTGGAAGAAAAACACAGGAAATACACTAATGACATAATACCACCCACTGCGCTCGCTATTGAGGTAGCTATCGCCGCACCCTTTACTCCCATTCCCAAAGGGAAAATGAATATCCAGTCGAGTACCACATTCACCGCAGCGCTCGCTACCTGCATCCACATGGCATATCGAGGTGAGCCGTCAAGCCTCACCAGTGACAACCCCACGCATTGCCAGAACAGAAACATCATCCCGGGCATCAACCCCGTCAGGTAGTCTGTCGCATAGCCTTCTATCTGTCCGCTACATCCGAGCAGGCCGACCACTTGGACAGGAAAGCACAGACATATTAACGACAGCACGGCAGTGATGACAAAACCGGTTCCGAAGGCTTGTGTCAAGATAATTTGGACGGCCTTTATGTTCTTGTCGGCGAGGTGAATGCCGCAGATTACCGAGGCTCCTATACCGAACATCAGTCCAAGTCCGGTCACTACCATCCACAAGGGGGCGACGATGTTCACGGCGGCCATGCCGTCAGCCCCGACGCCCTGTCCAACGAATATTCCGTCAATGGCTGTCTGCAACGACATGAACACCATCCCTAAAAGCGTCGGGAAAAACAATGCACGGAACAGGGTGCCTACCCTTCCTGCTCCAAGATCAATGTTGTCACGATTTTTGTCTATTGCCCTCATAGTCCGATATCCCTTTTTTATTCCACATTCCATAAATTCAGGGCATCACCCCGTAATTTCGGGTGCAAAGTTACGGCTGTTCGATAAGACTATTCTTTCATAAAAGCAGAGAATCATGGTACTTTTCCGGACTATCTATCGAGAAAAACAAGTATCTTTGCAAAATAAACCAGACTTATGGAACAAGTGACAGAAATCGGAGTAATTGATGGAAAGGGCATAGGCTCACGGACAATCCACTCTTACGGATGCGTTCTGATGAAATGCATGGATGGGTATGCAATCCTTTCAATCAACCACAAGAGGACTGCATTCAGAAAAGATGAAATCTGCATCATCACATCGGATATGTTTCTGTCAATAGACAATGCGTCAGAGCATTTCTCGGCAAGGAGGCTGTCAGTCCCGGAAAAGATATTCAATGCCGTATGGTATCGCATACCGAATATGTCCTTATGGTATTTTCTCGTCCAATATCCTGTCTTGCGCGTTTCGGATTCTCAAAGTCGTGCCATTGACGAGTGGATGAACCTTATGATGTGGATTGCCGGCAACACCGAAGTCAAACTGCATACGAAGTTATTCGAAGACATGGTCTGCGGATTGTTTTTGTCCATTGACGACAATTTGGCATCTTCGGGCACGTACCAGAGGCTGGCGGAAGTTCCCCAAAATGCAAGTTGGGCAATAATAGTCAGATTCTTCACCCTTCTTTACAGGCACTATAAGGAGAAGCGCGGCGTCGAATTCTATGCGGAGAAGATGAACATCTCCGCCGGCTACCTCTGTAAAGTGACAAGGCGGCTCTATGGCGTGTCTCCGAAGATACTCATAAATGAGCAGCTGACGGAGGACATCAAGTTCCGCCTGTCCCATACCAACCAGTCAATAAAGGAGATTGCAAATGCCCTGAATTTTGAAGACGCATCCTACTTTTGTCGTTTCTTCCGCAGGCAGGCGGGATGCTCACCTCAAGAATACCGCAATCGCAAATCATATTGATG
>CAVHNN010000095.1:0-2306 GCA_963637465.1 Paludibacteraceae bacterium | reverse complement strand
CGGATACCGGATTTATGACTACTTCTTCGCCGAATGGATCCGTATGAATTTTTAGTGGGGAGACATCAGCTGCTCTGCCGTAATCACATTCTGGATTATTCCGGAATATTTGTTCTGTTTCAGAGCGTATATCGTTATCAATGTGAGATGTATAGCTCTTTTTGTCTTGGACTCTTCATATATCTTTATCCCCGGAATCCGAGAGCTGCAATGACACCAACCTTGCAGCACAATGATGTAATCCTCATAGACAACGGCCACGGCTCCGACACCCCCGGCAAATGCAGCCCCGACGGCAAATTCCTCGAATGTGAGACCGAATCAAAGGCGCGGCGGTCAAATCCGGAACTGCGGTCAGATTGAAACTGTAAAGGCGCAATGCCTATGACGGTCAAGGGCTATTGGAACAGCGCATCCATATCAATCTGAGCGATGATTTGGTCGCTATACATTCCCGGTTTCATTCCATAAGTGGTAATCATAGTCGGGATGACACTGCTCTTGGTCAAGGTGATTTCTTTGAAGGCTCTAATCCGGTTCTGTATTTTCAGAAACTCTTCCTTATCCAGCCCGAACAGGTCTTCGCAATATTTGACCTCACAGAGGTTTATGGTATTGTCCGCCCGGTCGATGACGATGTCAATCTGAGCACCGTTCTCTACTTTGCTGGTCTTCCATGTGTAGAACTCCGTAGATACACTTGCGATGCCCAGAGCCGACTTTATTTGCGGAATGTGTGCCTTGCATACCCGTTCGAAGGCAAGGCCATACCAGGACATGATTTCCGGCGTGTTTACATTTCGAGTCCAGAAATGCTCCTCAACAATGTTTTTCGCCGCAAAAGTATTGTAGAAAATGGTGTAGAAATCTACGAGTTGATAGATCGCCGAATTTGACCTCAATCTCTTCTCCCTGACATTATACTTGCGCAGGAAGTCGCAATACACAAGGTCGGTAAGCAGGTCGCCCAGTTTCCCGTTATTGGATGTTTTGAGCATCCCGCTTATTTCTTCCCGTGTCAGGCCCTTGGGATGTTTGGCAAGCAGGGAGATAATTTCAACATATGGCTGCGGATTCTTGAACAGAGAGGAGAACAGTCTGCGATATTCTTTCTTCAGTTCTGCATTCTCACTGAAAAACAATCTGTCCAGACCGGTCGCGGGACTGTCTGTCCTGTCAAACAGACTCATATAATAAGGTACACCTCCGATTGCCATATAAGTCTGAATGATACTCAGACGGTTCCATAAAAATCCGTTGTTATTGAAAAATTCTTCAGTTTCTCCCAATGTAAACGGATGCAGGTGTATCTCGTGTGTAATTCGGTCGTGTAATCCTCCGTGGTTGTCAATTATGTTCCGCACCATCCACGATGTGGCCGATCCGCAGACAATCAGCATTATCTCCGGCTGCCAGTTCGCCCAATTGTTCCAGAAATGGCCGAGTGCATTGACAAATCCTGCTTTGGGAGTGTCAAGGCAAGGAAGCTCATCTATGAATATCACGCATCTTTTCCCGGTTTCGATTTTTGATTCGAGCAGTTCGCGGAGCGCAGAGAAAGCGTCAATCCAGCTTCCGTTCTTTTTCCCTTTGTATCCGTATGTTTTCATTGCGGAATGGAACGCAGTCATCTGCTCTGACTTGCTCCCTTCCATAATTCCCGTCATATCAAAGGCAAACTGATTTTTGAAATACTGACGGACAAGATATGTCTTGCCGACCCGTCTTCTTCCATACACCGCGATAAATTCGGATTTCCCGGAATTGTAATACCGTGCGATTTGTGCAAGTTCCTGTTTCCTTCCGACGATAATCTGTTCCATACGATATTTTGAATTTCTAGATGCAAAATTAGTGATATTTTCCATAGAAATGCCCGATAACCTGCGAAAGTTGATGAAATTTTGCAACTTTCGCAGGTTATCGGGCTATTATGGGTGTACGCAAGAAGGGCTTTATGTATTGAGCATTTGACTTTAAAAACACCGCTTTTTGGCAAAGTTTGACCTCAAAAATGGCTTCACAATATCTTCGCCCACATCGTCAGTTGGTTAATTGGCTGACCGTCCAACCTGTCGGGATGGCGCTTGCGTTTGTCAAAAGCGTTTTGGTGTCATCGTCAGAATAATAGATGGTTCCGGAAGAAGCGACATCGGAAAGCCAATCTTTAAAGGCATTGGTGGCAGTTGTCGTGGCTTTGACTGTGACGCTCGTCAGGTTCGTGCAGCCGGAGAACATATTACTGTAGCAGCTGCTTGCAAGAGTTTCCGCCGGAAGTTCGGGTGCTGAGGTGAGGTTCGTGCAGC
>CAVHNN010000094.1:0-2345 GCA_963637465.1 Paludibacteraceae bacterium | reverse complement strand
TATACCTCGCGGTAGCATCAGCCAGCTTCCGACCAAACGCCCGGCAAGACATCCGTCATCTCCGCATCCGCTGCGATGCCGGAAGACTTGCCCACCGGGCAGAGCGGAACCGGAAGATTGCCGCCCTGCGTTCCGCTGACGCTACACTCCGTGCGCCAAACCTCCAGCCACTATGAGTTCGCTATCGCTCACGTCGTATGCGAAAGTTCGCCCTTCAATTCATCATTGGCGGAACGCCACCCTCTCCATCTCGCTCCGCTCGGGCAACTGAAGCGGTGTCGGACGGCAGTCAGTTGTTCCGTTTCACTCCACAATCGCCAGCCCACCGACCCTTCTGATTCCGCTCCAGTCGGGCAAGACTGCGGACATCCTCCGCTGCGCTCCGGAAATCCACAGACTTGCTTTCCGACTTCCGCATTCCGTGCCTCCGAATCATCCTTGACAATGTGCATCAGCAAAAAGCGGTCATCCGCACCCTCTGCGTCTGTTTGGCAGCCGCAGACAGCACGGCTGATGTTCAAAAGTCTCCTCTCTGTCGGCTGCGCCGCCAAGAAGAGACAACGGCGGCTTTAATTAACTTAAGATTTGTCTTTTTCGAGAAT
Organism: Paludibacteraceae bacterium; assembly: GCA_963637465.1. Lineage (GTDB taxonomy): Bacteria > Bacteroidota > Bacteroidia > Bacteroidales > UBA932 > Cryptobacteroides. The sequence continues at coordinate 1,743 of CAVHNN010000094.1, read as the reverse complement.
TACCCAGATGCCGGCGTTTACCCGGCCTTCGTGTCGAATTATTCCCGCTTTCTGCAGCACAGCCAAATCGCGTTCGACGGTTCGTTGCGTTACCGACAATGTTTCCGACATCGCCTTACCGGTGACATATGGATTCGCTTTTATTACTGAAAGGATAAATCGTTGACGTTCAGTGAGGTTTGTTTCCGACACGTTTCCGACATTCGTCTCCGACATATCTCCGACATCGTCGTCGCGCTCGGCAATAACCTCACTGATGGCCTTGCGCTGAATAATCGCAATTACGCCGCCGCCGTTTTCCTCGATGACCGGCATCGGCATCCCGGCGCGGTCGAATTCCTCCGCGATTTTCTTGAAGCCGCGTCCCCAGGACTCAACGAAACCCGCTTTATAGAACGTATTGGCAATGTTGCGGTTACGGGGATATGACGAGTGTTTCTTCATTAGATCGGCAGGTGTGAGTTCCTTGGGCAGAAGCCCATAATTCCAAAGCTCAATGCTATGGTCATAGATGCGCATCTGTATGGCCGGACCTGTATAATCTTTGTGGGCGAGGGCGTTATATATAAGCTCGCGAAGGGCTTTTTCCGGAACCTCCAGCTGCTCGATGCGTTGTAGTCCTTCGTAGTGGATTGGGGATAGCAGATATTTCGCCTTGAGCGTGTCCATTACGCGGCTCGCCATCTGAATGAGGTTGCCATCTATGACATCCTGTACGATCAGGTCGCTTTCGCTTGTGTGGAAACGGCCGATTTTGAATGTGGCGGCGGGGAAGAACTGCCCGACGTGTTTGCCGAACAGCAGTATGGCTGCGTTCTTCAATTCGCCGCCAGCCGTAAAGAGGCCGAGATTGTGCAGCACATCTTCGGTGGAGGCGTTCGCCTCATCTTCGTCCATTCGCCCGGCTCTGATGCTGCATTGCAGGAAGTAGTCGATGGCTTTCCGGTCGATGTCATCGACGGTAGCACCAAAGACAGGAATGTCGTCCCAAGACTGTCCCATCTTCTTCATAATGAACTGCTGGAGGGCAAGCCCCTTAAGTTCCTGCTTGGTGGAACCGCTGCGGTAATGGTACGTTCCTTTGTAGGCAATCGGCATATTGCTCGGGGAGACGACTATCTCGATGTATTCTTTGCCGTTTTCAGTGAGAAGATTGACATCAGACACGATCCCGAGGTAGTTGACAATCTTGTTTGGAATATCCTCCATCAGCTTCTTTGCATCACTCAGACCTACGACTTCCTTATTGTCGTTCACTCCGATGTAGATTCTTCCGCCCTGTGCGTTGGCAAAGCCGCAAATCCACTTGAGATATTCATCCCTCCAAGACTCCTTGTGTTCTATGTTCTGACTTTCGCTAAGCATATCAATCGACTGTCGTTTAAGGTGTTTTACACAACACCCGCAGACAAAGGTAAGCATTCTTTTCGCGGCTTGAAAGAAAAAAGTCTCCTCTCTGCCGGCGGCGCCGCCAAGAAGAGACACGGCGGCTTCCGCCGCCGGATTAAAGAGAAGTACACAACATACAATTCACGTGAAACGCCCCGGTTTCCCGACACCCGCCTCACCGCTTCCGATACCGCCCATGCGCCACCTTCTCCAGTGTCCCACCCTCGGCACAAAAAGCCCGAATCCACTTCTCCGCAGTACCAGACGGCACCCCAGTCTTCTCGGCGGCCTCAAGTGTAATGTCGGCAAGACGTTGACTTATTGTCATTTTTTATCAGATTGGAACATTTTTTG
>CAVHNN010000093.1:0-2598 GCA_963637465.1 Paludibacteraceae bacterium | reverse complement strand
CGCAATATGGGGATAATAAACATCAAAAAGCATAGGAAAAGATAAAAATCCGCCCCGCCCCGCAAAAATTATATCTTTTTATCCCGTTCCGAACTATCTTCCTCCGCCCTGCGCCGCCGCTGCGAACAATTCTGTCCGGCCGAAGAGGGGTTCCGCCGGAGAAACCGTGTCTTTCCCGCACTTTGTCCACTAAAACAGCCTCTCCCCGGAGAAACTTCGCTGAAACCCTCTTTCATCCGCCGGGAACCCGTTTCCCCGGACAAGCAGTCTCCGAGCGACAAAACCCCGAGACAAAAAACGCCTCCGGGGGCCGAAGTTTTTCTGTTTCTTATCAAAATTTCTGTTTTCGTATAGCGTGGGAAGGAAAAAGCGCCTATGTTTGCGGGACGACGAACAACAACTTAAAACTTTTACGATTATGAAAGACAGAGAGAACATCGCGCTGCCGCGCTACGGCATGAGCGAGAGGCGCATTGGAGAACTTTCGTCTCCGACAATTTCTAAAGTTTGTAGAACATAAATGAAACTCTGTACACACATATGAGAAAATTGATATTCACATTGTTTGCAATGGTGCTTTCGTCAGTTGCTTATGCTCAACAGCCTATTCCTAGCGAGTTTTTTGGACTCGAGTATGGAAATATATATACCCTGGAACAGGTAAAAACTCACGTGGGCGATAAAGGCAAATACGTAGAAGCGGATAACTCATTCGAGTTCGGGTCAATGAAATGGACCGGATATTGTTTTAGTGATGTAGAATTTTTTGGCCGACATTATCCATCTATGGTTATATTGATGCTGACCTCAGATGTATTCGGCGGACTGATGCTTACATATTCTGATGCGGACCTCTCGGAAGGACAAACTATGGACTCCGTGTATAATGAATTATTGAAAGAATTGTCCGGACAATACACTTTTGTTGAGATGTCCTTAGGGAAAGATGGTGTAACTGCCAAAGTTTCCTTCGATGAAAGTCGAAATGCAATAGCCTTGTTACGCAATAAGTCAGAGGATGGTGAGGTTGTCTCAATCACATACGTTTCTTTCTCGCTGATATATTCTGATTTCAATAGTGATGCATTTCCAACCATTCAAGACACTTTTTTTGGAATGAAGATGGGGTCAATACAGTCGGTATCAACATTGAAGTCGGCTCTTTGGCACAAGGGAAAGTATCTTGATGAACAGTATGATTCATCTGGGAAAAATGTATCGTTCACGAAGCTGATTTTTGCTGGGAAGACATGGGACTATGGTAATTTCAAGCTCTCAGACAAAGGAGAGCTGTACTGTATTTCTGCCTATGACAGTCTGGATGACGGGTATTTTTACGAAGATGAGAAAAAAGAGGCCGAACGAACATACGAAGCTTATAAAGAAAAGCTTAACGATAAATATGGGCAGCAGCAGGAGGAGACGACAGAAGATGGAAAGCAGGTCATATATTGGGGCTGGAATGATATGGCCGTAATCTTGAAAAATGAGCGAAGTAAATCTCAAGGTGGTGAATATCGCCGGTATGTAAAGATAGAATATATCCAGACAGCTATTAATCAGCGTCTTTCTGATAGTAATACGGACGAGTTGTAGAAATCCCGCCAAGATAAATTTTATAGTGTCCGGTGTATGTCGTTGGGCTGCTCAACTACAGGCTCCCCCACAGGGACGAGACGCTGTGGAATACCGACAACATCGTGTCGCGCTACAGCATGGGCGAGATGCGCAGCGGGGAACTTGCGCCTCCGACAATTTCTGTTATCTTTGCGGAACTGGGCCGCTTCACCAAGGGTGCGTCGGAGTGCCGGACGGACAGGGACTGGCTGTTCTTCATCTTCCGGAACGGCGGAGTGCCGGAGGGGGTTCTTGACGAGCTGCGGGGAGAGGGCTTCGCCGGAGAGCTTGCCAGGGCCTGCGAGGTGGCGGGCTTCGGAAAGGAGAAGAAACTGAATTACGAACGAGATATGATAACAGAACGTGACAGGATAGCGCAGGACAAGTTCGCGCGAAAAGAAAGTTTTGCCGAGGGACTCGCAAAAGGCGAGAGCAAGGGCCGGGCCGAAGGACTTGCAAAGGGCCGGGCCGAGGGACTCAACGAAGCCGCCTCAGCGATAGCCGTGCGGATGCTCTCGGATGGAATGCCACTGGAGACGGTGACCAAGTATTCCGGCCTTTCCGAGGAGGAGGTTCGGAAACTGTCGCAGCCGAAGATAGGCTGAGCGGTTTTTCTCCACCGAAAACCCCGCGCCGAGCCCCGTGGGCGGCCCCGCCTGCGTTGTTTCGGGGTTCAGCTGCGCCGTAAGCTCATCACTTCTTCCTCAGAGAGCCCTGTGCAGCTTGCTATCTGGCTAAGCGGAAGTCCTGCCGCCAGCATGTTCGCGGCAATCTCCCGAGATTTCTCCTTTTGCCCTTTGGCTTCTCCTTCCGCAATTCCCTCGGCCTTGCCTTTGGCTTCACCCTTGGCAATTCCTTCTGCGATTCCTTCTGCTCTACCTTCTGCGAGCCCCTCCTCGCGGGCAATCCGCTTGGCGTATGCGTCCTCCGCAATCTTGTCCAGATCTCTTATCATATCCTTTTCGAAAATCAGTTTCTTCT
>CAVHNN010000092.1:0-2629 GCA_963637465.1 Paludibacteraceae bacterium | reverse complement strand
TTCGCAGGTTATCAGGCATTTCTGTGGAAAATATCCTAGAAATCCGGTATCCGGACTCCCGTCTGTAATAATTATCATATTTATAATTATCAAATGTTTGATAAAATTTTCTCAAAAGTTGCGGAGTAAAACGCCGAAAAGTTGCGGAGTGAATCGCTCAAAAGTTGCGGAGTGATATCCGATATTTCAATATCATTCCTTATATTTGCGTGGTCAAAACAGTGATTCACAATTCTATGAAAGTGTATAAGCCACGAATAGCGGATGCCTTGCTTCAACGGAAGCTGGCCGGCAAGGGTGCAGTATTGGTTCAAGGCCCGAAATGGTGCGGCAAAACCACCACGGCGAAACAGATTGCCGGAAGTGTTCTGGACCTTGGGAAGACAGACATATTGAATGATGCCCTGCTTACGCTCCAGATCAGACCCGCCGACCTGCTCAAAGGAGCGACACCGAGGCTCATCGATGAGTGGCAGTCTGTCCCCGAACTATGGGATATGATTCGCGGCGAAGTTGATGACCGCAGCGAATTCGGGCAGTTCATTCTGACCGGAAGCAGCGTACCCGTTAAAGAGGGCCTCAGAAGACACAGCGGAACCGGACGCTATGGGTGGATAGATATGCGGCCGATGAGCCTTTGGGAGTCAGGCGAGAGCATCGGGACCGTTTCATTGGGTGATTTGTTTGACGGAAAAGAGACGGATGTCTCCGAGAACCCCTTGGGCCTTGAAGAAATCGCGTTTTTGATCTGCAGAGGGGGCTGGCCACAGGCTACTTTTCTGTCCGGAGACATAGCCCTCGATCCGGCGAGAGATTATTTTGAGGCTGTCTGTAATGTTGACATCCACCGTGTGGATGATGTGAACCGGAGCAGCGAAAGAACCAGGCTGCTGATGCGGTCATATGCGAGAAATGTCGGCGCGGCGACCAGCTTCACCAAGCTGAGTGCGGACATAAAAGACAATGACAACGCCGGCATTTCCTATGAGACAGTCTCTGATTATGTGGATATTCTCAAAAAACTGTTCGTTCTGGAGGATATGCCCGCCTGGAATCCCAACCTCAGGAGCAAAGCCGCCATTCAGTCATCGGAGACAAGATATTTTGTTGATCCGAGCATAGCTGCGGCGGCACTGGCGATAGCTCCGGGAGATTTGCTGAACGATTTACGGACATTCGGACTGTATTTTGAGTCTATGGCCGTGCGTGATTTGCGAGTATACGCCGATGCGCTCATCGGAGAGGTGTTGCACTTCCGCGATTCCACCGGCCTTGAATGTGATGCCGTAATCCACTTGCGAGACGGCAGATATGCCTTGACGGAGATTAAGTTGGGAGGAACCGACAATATAGAGAAGGCGGCTGCATCTCTGAAAGCGCTGTCCTGCAAGATAGATTCCGACAAGATGAAAGCTCCGTCATTCCTGATGGTTCTCACGGGAGTGGGCCAATACGCCTACAAACGCGATGACGGGGTCTATGTCATACCTGTCGGATGTCTGAGACCATAATCAAGCGTGACAACGACTCAAGATGTTCTGTCATATCCCAGCCATTGACGGATTTTCCAAAAAAGTGGCGAGTTTTTCGGAATTGTTTAAGAACATCAATTCCACCAGATTAAAAGCGATAATCGGAACCCGGCGGACAGTAGTGATAGACAAGGCGCAGCGCATCCCCGACATAGGCCTGCGCATAAAACTCATTACCGACCAGATTTCCGGGGTTCAGGTGATTGCGGCAGGAAGCAGCAGTTTCGAACTTTCGTCAAAGATAAACGAATCTCTTGCCGGCAGAAAGAGAGAGCTGAAACTCTTTCCGCTGACATTTGCGGAGATGGCGGGGCATACATCGTTTCTGGAGGAGCGGAGGATGCTGTCCCACAGGATGATTTATGGGTATTATCCGGAAGTCGTCTCGACCCCGTCAGAAGAGAAATATGTTTTGAAAGAATTGACAGAGAGCTACTTATATAGAGATTTGCTGTCTGTTGACGGTGTCCATAAGGCGGATGTGCTTGTGCGGCTTCTCAAAGCCCTGTCTTTGCAGATAGGGAATCAAGTGTCCTATAATGAACTTGGGGGCTTGCTTGGCATAGACTCGAAGACGGTAGAAAAATATATATCTGTACTTGAGAAGTCTTATATAATTTTCAGACTGGGGTCCTTCTCCAGAAATCTGAGAAATGAACTGAAGACGAGCCGGAAGATATACTTCTGGGATCTCGGAATCAGGAATGCCGTCATCGGCAATTTTTCTCCTATGGAGAACAGGTCTGACTGCGGTGCGCTGTGGGAGAATTTCGTCATCTCCGAACGTCTGAAGGCCAAGGAATATGAATCCGCATTCACGCAGTCCTATTTCTGGAGGACCAAAGATCAGAGCGAAATTGACTATGTGGAAGAATGTGACGGGAAGATGGCCGCATTCGAATTCAAGTGGAATTCTTCCAAATCCGGTGCAAAATGCCCGGAATCCTTTGCAAGGGCCTATCCCGAGGCGACATTCAGCGTGATTACACCGGACAATATCGAGAATTTCCTCCTGTAACGGAGACGCTTACAATAATTCAGGCTAAAAATTCATACGGATCCATTCGGCGAAGAAGTAGTCATAAATCCGGTATCCG
>CAVHNN010000091.1:0-2658 GCA_963637465.1 Paludibacteraceae bacterium | reverse complement strand
GCTACGACGCCATCGCCGACTTCGAACGCTGGATATCCCGCCACAAGAAAGAGCTCGTCCAGAAAGAATCTACCCTGCCGCCACAACGAACCTATTGAACCGCAATCGCAGTTCATTTCGGCATGGTAGAATTCATAGTCATCAGAAAAATCACTAAATTTGTGAAATTGTTGTTTTTGTGAAGAGATGGAATCGAGAAGAACTGATCTGGAATCTACTTTGAACGAATTTGTCAGCGGGATCAAGGCTATCATAGATGAAGCGCGCGGCAATGCTGTCCGCAGCGTGGACTTTTGCCGTGTGCGGATGTACTGGGCCATCGGTCAGCGCATCGCCGAGAAAGAGCAGCAGGGGAAAGAGCGTGCCGACTACGGGACATATCTAATCAAGAACCTCGCGAAACAGCTTCAGCCGGAGTACGGCAGCGGATTCTCAGCCCGCCAGCTGGAGATGTGCCGGCAGTTCTACCGCATCTACCCGATTGCGAATACACTGTGTTCGCAATTGAACTGGTCTCAGTATAAACTGCTTATCTCCATCCCTGATCCCGACAAGCGGGAGTACTATCAGTTGGAAGCCGTCAACGAATGCTGGTCTAAACGTCAGCTTGAGCGCCAGATTAACTCGATGCTTTACGAACGTCTTCTGATGAGCAACGACAAGGAAAAGGTTCTTGCGGTAGCGCGCAATGAGCGCCAGCCGGAATCCCCGACTGAAATCATCAAAGACCCTATGGTTCTTGAGTTTCTCGGTCTGGAGAAACGCCCGGAGTATTACGAGAGAGACCTCGAAAGCGCAATCATCTCGCATATTGCGGACTTTCTTCTCGAAATGGGAAAGGGCTTTTCTTTCGTCGCCAGACAGAAAAGACTTCTGATAGAGGATGATGAGTATTTCGCCGACCTCGTGTTCTACAATCGTCTGCTGCGTTCATTCGTGGTCATAGAAATCAAAAATCACAAGCTGACCCATCAGGATCTGGGGCAGCTGCAGCTCTATGTCAACTATTACGACCGCTACGAAAAGTCCGAGGACGAGAATCCGACCATCGGCATACTCCTGTGCTCCGACAAGAACGACACCGCCGTCAGGCTCGCCCTTCCTGAAGACAACAAGACGATTCTTGCTAGCAAGTATCAGCTGTACCTTCCGACCACGGAGCAGCTTGTCGCTGAAATAAACGAAGTCAAGCGGATTGCCGGGCTTAAGGACACGGGGGAACGGTAGGTTTGAGAGGGAGGGAATATAAGTGGCGGTCACTTATTAAGCATCTGGAAGACCGACTTTTTAAAGAATAGTAATAACGAAATTAGGAACACATAATGCCAAAAAGAATAGCATCTTTATTTTCCGGTTGCGGAGGCCTTGATCTTGGATTTACAGGAGGCTTTAACTTTGGTAGCCACAGCTATCCGAGATTAGATACGCAGATAGTCTTTGCGAATGATTTCGATAGAGATGCGTTTACTTGTTACAATGCCAACCAAATGCTGACCGCTGATGGGACGCAATGCCTATTGGCAGACATCAGGGATGTCAATGCCGACAGTATTCCGGATTTCGACATCCTTCTCGCCGGATTTCCTTGCCAGCCTTTTTCTAATGCAGGAAAGAGAAAAGGAGTCAATGATGATAAGGGACGAGGTACATTGTTCGCTGAATGCGAACGAATCATAAAGGCGAAAGTCGATAATGGGCATAGGCCGCAAGCATTTGTCTTCGAGAATGTCCGTGGCATTTTATCTTCAAAGATGCCGGACGGAAAAACATCTGTTCCAGAGGAGATTATAAATAGAATGCACAAGCTGGGCTATAAGATATCGCTTCAATTGGTTTGTGCATCAGATTATGGTGTTCCACAGAAACGGTACAGAGTTCTGATAATAGGGGTCGATGAAAGTCTGGGATTGTCCAATTTCGATTTTGACTCTCTTAAAGATGTTGTGACAACCAGAAATATTCCTTCCGAACACTATGGGAAGAAGGAGGAACTTCTTGTCGGTAGCATACTCCAGGGTTTGGAGTCAGTCCCAGACAGCGAAGTTTGGGAATATAGCCCCGGAACACAGCAGACCGTTGATTTGATTGGCGGCTGCAAGCACGGCAACAATGCCCTCAGATATTTTTCCCCGGGGTACAAGATTGAGGATATCCCGGAAATATGTTTTGAAGGACGCTCGTGGAAAGACATCCCGTATGAATCCCTGACTACTCGTTTTAAGAATATAGCGGATGATCCCAAAAGATATCACGCTCCTAAATTCTTCAGAAGATTCGCGTATGGGGAGATTAATGGAACCATTACCGCTTCCGCACAACCTGATAAGTGTGGGGTTACCCATCCGGTAGAAAATCGAAGGTATTCAGTTCGAGAGTGTGCAAGGATTCAGTCATTCCCGGATAATTACACTTTTGGTTCTATTCCGCTCCAATCAAGATATAAAGTCATCGGCAATGCAGTCCCGCCTGTTTTAGGCTGGGTTGTGGCATCTGCATTATTAAGTTATCTGCCTGAATAATAGAATTATGGGATATTTAAAGAAGAATGCTATACTGCAAGCGTATAAGCAATTGGCGCATCTTTCAGAAGACCCTTCGGTTCAAGGTGCGACACAGAAAGTCAGCGCGATAAGATACTTTCTGGCATTGGACAAATTC
>CAVHNN010000090.1:0-2662 GCA_963637465.1 Paludibacteraceae bacterium | reverse complement strand
CGGAGCCAACTACTGGATAAACCGCTATACTATCCTTGACATTACCCGGCTGCTCCGTGACAAGTCATTGTCATTCGTGGATATATCCGACATCTTCGGATTCTCCTCGCCAGCCTATTTCAGCCGCTACGTGCAGCAGAATCTTGGAATGAAGCCGTCCGACTATAGGGATTAGACGACACAGGAATATTCACGAAAAGTATGATTCGGTAAAAACTGATGTTTTTGCCGAATTTTCCGTTATAAGTACCCGGTAAAACGACAATAACTTTGCTGCGAAAAAGGAGAAATGTTCATGAAAAAGTTAACATTCTGTATTATGATGGCTCTTGCTGCCGCGTCGTTCACGTCACTCACGGCGTGCTCTGGTGAGGACGGACCACAGAAACCGGACACGGAGATTCAGGGCGACAATGGCGAGGGAGACAATTCTGGCGACGCGGGAACACCGGACACACCGGCAGGTCCTGATTCCCCTGGACCTGCGCAGGGATATTCACAATTGATAAACAAGACGGCTCCCGCGCCGGACAATTACAGCACGGAGGCGACCCGGAGGGGGCAGGTGGTGCGTATAGACTACGACACCCGCGACTATGCGGAGGGTACGGGCCGCAGCCGCACGAACACCGCCTATGTCTATCTGCCTTACGGGTATGATGACAATGAGGACGTCAGGTACAACACCCTGTACTTCGTTCACGGGCATTATGGTACGGCGGAGTCATTCTTTGTGGAAGCTGACGGTCTGATGCGAAAGCTGCTCGACCATATGAATGAGAACGGTGATATGGCACCTACAATCGTGGTGTCTCCGAGCTATAACTACGGCAGCCCGACTCCGAACTATGCGGATGCCGACCCGTACTGCAAGGCACTGCCTCTGGAATTGGTCAATGACTTGATTCCTGTTGTCGAAAGCAGGTACCGGACGTATGCCGACTCCTATGATGCCGCTGGTCTCGAAGCGTCTCGTGAGCACAGGGCTATAGGCGGATTCTCTATGGGTTCAGTCACTACCTGGTATGCATTCGAGCAGACATTGGCTGATTTCAAATATTATATGCCGATCAGCGCGGATTGCTGGTCTCTGGGGCGGTTCGCAGGGATGAACCGGCCAGACGAGACGGCGCGTTACCTTGCCGACATAGTCCGGAACTCCAGCCATAAAGGTGACGGATTCTACATCTGGGCCGCAAGCGGAACGAGCGACTCGGCCTACAGCGAAACATTGGTGCAGGTCAGGGCAATGGCCGGGATTACGGATGTGTTCCCGCTCTCAAATCTGACATTCCACGAGAAAGACGGCGCGCGACACGAGTTCAGACCGATGGCGGAATATCTTTACAATGCGCTTCCGTTCTTCTTTCCGGCGAAACAGCAGGATTAATGTCGTCCGGAATGCGATTCGGTAAAAACTGATGTTTTTGCCGATTTATTTGTAACATGCATAATATGAAACCATAATAACTTTGCGACAGAAAAAGGAGAAATGATTATGAAAAAGTTAGTTATCAGTCTTATGATGGCTCTTGCAGTCACATCTTTCACGGCAATCACGGCGTGCACCGGTGATGACGAACCGCAGACCAATCCTGACCAGCCGGGAGAAACTCCTGGTACACCAGATGGTGACAATCCAGATACACCCGGCGGCGACAATCCTAATACTCCTGATGAAGATACCCCCGGCAACCCTGGAGAAGGAAGCGATATTCTTGTAGCCTACTTCAGCTGGAGCGGAACCACTCAGCGTATGGCGCAGGAGATAGCGACCCAGACTGGGGCGGACATATTCCGCATCGTGCCTGTTACCCCATATCCGACTGAATATACCCCTTGCACGGAGGTCGCCAGGGCTGAAAAGGAAGCCAACGCGCGTCCGTCCATTTCCGGCAAGGTCGAGAAATGGTCTGAATATGACACCGTGTTCATCGGATGTCCTGTATGGTGGTGGACTACCCCTATGATCATCTGCACTTTCGCCGAAAGCTACGACTTTTCCGGCAAGACAGTTGTCCCGTTCTGCACTTATGCGTCGGCATATCGTGACGAGACACTGGCAAGGATCGTGGAGCTGACACCGGCCGCCAAACATCTCGAAGGTGAAGGACTTACAAGCGGACGGGTCAATGCCGCAAACATAAGTTCCTGGCTGAAGAGAATAGGCATTGTCGAATAGAAAAAAACATCATTCACATTATATATTATACCGCAATGATCGGAGACAGAAAAATCACGAGACGCACCGCATTGAAATCAATGTTCGGGACAGTCGCTATGGGACTGGCCGCCACGGCCGTCGGTGTTCCGGGCCTGACATCCTGCGCCGGGAAGAAGACCAGGCGAGTAATCCTCTACTTTACAGGAACCGGCAACAGCCTTTACATCGCCAGGCAGCTGGCGGACGAAAACACAGAACTTCTCAGCATACCGCAGCTGATGAAGTCCGGAAAATTTGACATAGAGGCTGACGAGATAGGAATAGTATATCCTATTTACGGCCATATGCCGCCGAATATGGTCAGACGTTTCATAGGGCGGGCCAATCTGAAGGCGGACTACAAATTCGCGGTCCTTACATACGGCAACCGGAAGTGCAACGCCGCCGAGATCTGGGACGAGGTGTCGAAGAAGGCCGGCAAACCGTTCGACTACATCG
>CAVHNN010000089.1:0-2971 GCA_963637465.1 Paludibacteraceae bacterium | reverse complement strand
AAACAGGCAAAAGCGCGACATATATGGCAAAAAACTATTTCAACCGGTATGTCTGTCAGGAATGAAGTTGCATCGGATATCAAAAAAATGGCCGGGCTTTATGACTGATATCGTCGCTTTTTCTATTTCGGACGGACCATATCCAGCACTTTCTGAATCTTTTCCTTTATGTCTTTATCGACGCAGTAATTGTCACACCAGTATCCGAAGTCAGAAACGGAGTCAAGCACCCTTTCAATCTTCTCCTTCGGTCTGTCGACGAAATCTTCCGCAAAGTCCAGAAAATCTGAAATCATCAGATTCGATTTCTTCTCCATCACGCCCATAGAATGAATATGGGCAGAACTGTTCTCCCATACATTGGCCGTGAACATGACATCATACGCCGGAGACAATCTCCAGGCCCCCGACTTGTCCATCATGAAAGAAATGTTCTTTGTATGGTCATCGGAAATGCCCGCTGCAAAGTTGAACACCATACGTATGAATATCTGGTCCCTGTCCTCCTGCGGCAGATTCAGGGTATTGGACAGCCAGCAGAGTTTCATATAGTCCGATGCCCCCGGCATAATGGCGGCAAGTGTCTGAGTAAGAATCTTCTCTCCTCCCCTGCGGTCAAACCTCTCCGTCATAAAATGGTTCCCACCGTCTATATTCTTAAGAAAACATGGGCTCATCGTAATTCCGGCATCCTTTGCCATCTCGTGCCAGATCATCTCTATCTCGGCTGTCGGAGAAATCGTATCCTCCTTGAACTTGATGATATAATGTCTGAAATCCTCCGGAAGGTCCACCTGCCCGGAGCGGAATTCTCCTGTTCGGGAATTATATGCCACGACGGCCTTGGGCCGCATGCCGCCGGCTGATGTACCGAGATAAATCAGCTTATTCATCGTGAGGTTCTCTTCCCGTGAAATCAGAGCGGACTCCCTTTTATGATACACGTCAGAAGCAAGACCTGCAAGAGAAGCCATATCAAGCGTCGTGTCATCATCCATCTTTTCTCCATATTCCGGAATGAACTCAAACGCCCCCATAGCTCTTTTGCCGATATATGAGAGCTTGAGCAGCGGAGTGGCATCCATCGCCGGAATATGATTGTCAGAAAGCCATCTGTCGAACAGCCGGGAGCCCCACTTATCCGGAAGAGCATCTGCAAGAAACTCCGGAAGGCCCTGGTACAACTCTCCCGGCTTTCCGTAGAAGGATGTGATTGATCTGCCCTTGCGATGCGTCGAAGGACATACATCATACGGCATCGCCTGATACTCATCCGAGAACTGGAAGACGGAAAGGCTTTTTGTCCTGTCCCACTTGAGACGACCGATACATGTTCCCCAAAGGAACACATCCACTATTGCTGTATCATTTTTCATGACTGTTCAAACTCCTGTAGGATTTACGACAATGCTTCTTCACTTCGTTTCCTGATAAACCTGACATGAAGGGAGACTCCGGGACATCAGGCAGCAGACGTGAGAACCCGTCCAGCATCCCGGTTGCCCTCATTACCTTTATAATTGTCCCGACATTGATGTCCTTGACGGATGCGGTTTCGATACGTTTTATCGAAGCAATGGACACGCCGGAAAGGTCCGACAAATCCTGCTGGGAATAGCAGCAGCTTCTGCGTACGGATTTCAGTTTCCTGCAGAGTTCATGGACAATCTCCTCATCCGAGAACTCGTAAATGGTGAATTCGTCGAATATTTTCCTCATATTCGGTATCATTTATGATCCAAAGATAAGGAATTTATTCAGATTTCAAGAAATTCTCATTATCCGACAGAATAATTATTAAAAATCAATTATTGAATTTTAATAATCCGGAATTAATAATTATCTTTGCGGAAACATCAAGGCATTATGTTGAAGGTTTTGAATCCGTTTTTTACATCTCCAATCATTCCGGACGAATATTTCTGCGACAGAGAGGCGGAAAGCAAACGTCTGGTCAAGCTTCTGATCAACGGGAACAATGTCGTTCTGATTTCGCCCCGCAGAATGGGCAAGACAGGACTTGTAAGACACATATACGCATCGGAGGAGATTGCCGGCAGGTACAACACCTTCTTCGTGGACATCCTTCACACCACTTCACTGCGCGAACTGGCCTTCGCGATAAGCAAAGAGGTCTTCAATACACTGAAACCTCAGGGGAAGAAGATTTTGGACGAATTTCTGGCCATATTCAAAAGCTTGAACCTGAGCCTGGAGTATAATCCCGAAAGCGGATTGCCGGAGTTTTCCATCCACCTCGGCGACATTGTCAGACCGGAAGCCACCATAGAAGAGATTTTCCGCTATCTCGAAAAATCACCCGGGCCATGCATCCTGGCCATAGACGAGTTCCAGCAGGTCAGGAACTACGCCGACGACACAAATGTGGAAGCTCTCCTCCGTTCTCAGGTTCAGAAGACGACAAACTGCAGGTTCATCTATTCCGGCAGCAGTTCAAGAATAATGAGTGACATGTTCACCTCTTCCAAAAGGCCGTTCTACAACAGTGCGGACATAATGTCATTGGAACGTATCGACAGAGATGTTTACGTTTCATTTGCGGCCGGCAAGTTTTCAGAATTCGGCCGCAGGATAGAGCCCGCAGAAGTGTACCGGATATACGATATGTTCGACGGATACACATATTACCTGCAGAGGGTGATGAACGAAGTGTTCTCAAATGTCGCCGAAAGCGGTCTTGCCGGAAGGGAAATCATAGACAACTCAATAGACAGCATTATCCGGGCCTATTCAATATCCTACCGGGAACAGCTTTCTACCCTGAAAGACAAGCAGAAGCAGGTTCTGGTGGCCATTGCCAAGGAGGACCAGGCCAGCGGCGTCACCTCCGAAAATTTCATCCGGAAATATTCTCTGCCGACCGCAAGTTCCATCCAGAACGCCCTGCGCAAGCTCACCGAGCGCGAAATCGTCCATCGCGACGGCGACAGCTACACCGTCTACGACAAAT
>CAVHNN010000088.1:0-3001 GCA_963637465.1 Paludibacteraceae bacterium | reverse complement strand
GTTGAGGAGGACTATGTAAAGGGGCACAAGAGTTTCCGCATCACTTTCCATCCGGATACTGACTATGCAAGTTTTGTGGGTTGCTATAAGCCATCGATGAGCGGACCGGATGAAGACCAAATCGCTTATGAGTTTGTTCCGCAGGTGTTCTTGAAGGCATACGAATATGCTTGGAATCATCCCGGGGAGAAGACTTTCCTCGTCATCGAGGAGCTGAACCGTGGCAACTGCGCCCAGATTTTCGGAGATGTGTTCCAGCTTTTGGACAGACGGGTTGGCGACTATCCCGGATTCTCGAAGTACAAGATTAACGCAGATACGGACATTGCCAAATATCTCAAGAAGCACATTGACAACGGGGATGGTGCTTACGAGAACAAGATTAAGGAGATTTATGGGCTTGATGAGTTCGATTTCAGCTTAATGGCGATACCTGACAATCTTTATATTCTCGCCACAATGAACACCTCCGACCAGAGCCTGTTCCCGATAGACAGCGCATTCAAAAGGAGATGGGAGTGGGAGTATGTCAGGGTTAACTACGACGATGCATCACAGTTCTATCTGAAGATTGACGACAATCATAAGTACAACTGGGACAAAGTCCTCCGCGGCCTCAACGGCTATATCAAGTCCGAGACCCACAACACCAACAAGATTCTGGGCAACCGTTTCGTTCAGGCAGGTGCCGATGGAATCATCAGCGCCAAGGCTTTCCGTGACAAGGTGCTGTTCTTCCTCTTCAATGACGTGTTCAAGGATGACGATGACTTCAAAGCCTCTTTCTTTGGTGAAAATGCTGAAGACAAGTTCTTTGAAGACCTGTGCATAACGGATGACACCGAGCTGACAATCAGATTCATTGAGGGGGTCTGCGGGGCTGAAAATATTGCATCCGCAAAAACACAGGATTCGGACACTATTGAACCTTCTGCCGAATGATTCTTTTCTTCGAAGGCAAGGACTACAAGCGCACGCTGCTTGAGGGCATCTTTGGGAAAGACCACGCGAGGGTGATATCCCGTGGCAATCTCAGAGACGAGAAAGCTGTGCTTGACTGTGTCGGGTACTATTATGATCCGGTGCATCAGCACGTCTTCATCCTGCCGAAGGTGTTCTACAAGAATGGAAAGGGATTCGGTTTCCTTGAACTGAAGGATGACTCCCCTGTCTCTGATTCTCCGGACTTTGTGCAGAAGATGAAAGATGAGGGATGGGCGGAGAATCTTCTGACGGACTTGCCGATATATCTCTACCAGGCCATCGAGAAATACCGCAGGAGAGAGGCTGACACCATCGCGACGGAAAAGGATGCCGCACAGAATGTGATGAGTTCCAAAAAGGGAAAGACCGAGACTTCCCTTATGGATGTCATCCTGTCGCTGCGCGATTTCTATGAGGAGAACCAGAATCTTTTCATCCTGACTTACAAGCAGAATCATTCCGGGTTCAACAAGGTGAACTGGGCGAAGACAATCCGCACGCAGCAGCCTGTCATAACAGGAAAGTCCGTGATTTATCCGTTCGTGGTCAACCACAGGAAGGAGATAAACTATGACGAGGAGCTGCTTGTCCTGTTCTTCAGTACGTTGAAATACATAAACGGTGAATACCATTTCGGTTTTGTCGTTGACCAGCCTTACAACCTGATTCCAGAAAAGGAGTTCAGACGTCTTCTGGAGAAAGGAAAGATTGCAAAAAGGCTTGAAACCATCCGTAACAACTACTACAACGAGAAGTTTGTCCGCCTGTGGGAGCTGTTGTATCTGTTCGCGTCCAAGCGCAGCAACATCAGCAAGGTAAAGGAGCAGGAGGAGTTTCTCCTCGTCCGTGACTTCAACATTGTCTTCGAGGATATGATTGACGTTCTGCTCGGAGACAGTGATGCACCGAGGTCCCTGGTGAAGCAGCAGGACGGAAAGATTGTGGATCATCTGTTCAAGGGGATGTCCCTTACCACAGGGAACCGGCAGGTCTATTATGTCGGAGACAGCAAGTATTACAAGGACAGTACCGCTCTCGACGGACCGGCACTCTTCAAGCAATATACTTATGCCAGGAATATCATTCAGACTCAGCTGAACTGGTTCAACAACGGCAGGGAGCATCTGAAATACAGGGATGAACTGACTGAGGGGTACAACATCACTCCGAACTTTTTCATCAGCGGCCGAGTGGAGAAGACATACAGGTTCTCTTCTTCGGAGCTGACACTGCAACCTGACGAGTTTGACAAGAATTACCAGTTCCGGAACCGTCTTTTCGACAGGGACACGCTTTTCCTGAGGCTGTATGACATCAATTTTCTGTTTGCGCTGTATGCGTATGTGAACCGTTCGCAGAGCGTAAGGACGGATTTCAAGGCGGCGGCCAAACAGAAGTTCAGGGATGATTTCATCAGGTATATTGACAATGAGCACGATTTCTATCTGCTTCAGGCAAGGGAACGTGACAATCTTAGGAGTGTAGTCGATGCGAGATTCCGAGAAATCAACGGAAAGGTGTTCTGCCCGTATGATGAGGGTGATACCAACTGGGGGCTGCTGATGATGGGCCTGGAGAGAGATGCCTATCGTGAGAATGCGGAGCTGCTTGCTTCGCTGAGCGATGATTTCATCATCAAGGAGTATCATTTGGGGACAGAACCTTATGTCTATTACAATGGGCTTCTTAACGGTGTTGAGGCAGCAAGGACGGTGGCATTGAGGGATAAGCTCAAAGATGACGAAGGAAACTACCGCAGGGAGTCCGTGGTCATCGGCTGCTATAATTCTCCGGAGCAGAAAAGGTGGATCCTTGAGCACAATATGTATAACGTGCGCTTCAACGAGGGGCGCGTGGGGTCGGTATGCGAGAACACCCAGCAGGTGTTCACCGCAAGCTATCTGCTTTTGTATGACTACAGCGACAGGTCTGCGGATGCCGAATGCTATCTGCTGACGGGCAGGAATAAGATTTTGAATGCTTCGGGAATGCAGGGTCTTGGCTATCCGAAGAAGGA
>CAVHNN010000087.1:0-3079 GCA_963637465.1 Paludibacteraceae bacterium | reverse complement strand
AGGCCATCTACGTGCAGCACCTCCGTCTCGAAGACGAGCAGTAGTTTCCCTCACCCTTATAGGATAGACAGAAGACTGACCTCGAAAAGGCCGGTCTTTTTTGGTGGCGGATGATGTGAACACCATTCAGGCGAAGCCTTCAACACGGAATATTGCAGAGAAGCCGAGAAAAGTGCTATTTTTGCATAAAATGTGGGGGATATGCGCAGTCTGCCGTACGACGAAAAGGACATCACATCCGTATTCAATTATAGCAAGCAGTTGATAAATAAATGCTTGCGAGACTTCGCACCCGATGCCGAAGAGTACGGGGGCAAAGGCGGTCTGGGGCAGCTGGTAGAAGAACTTTTCTTCAAGTACGGGCCCAATTCCCGTCAGGAAGCGGACTTCGCCTTCGTGAATGCAGAACTGAAATGCTCCCCGCTGAAGAAGTCCGCACATAATGAACTGCTGATAAAGGAAAGGCTCGTCTGCAGCCTGATAAACTACACGGAGGACTGGGACAAGTCCTTCGAGCAGTCGCATTTCTACCGGAAATGTCTGGTAATGCTGATTATGTTCTACCTGCACAAGCCCGAAGTCTCCAAACTCGATCTGCAGTTCCTGTTCGCGGTATTATGGAAGATACCGGAGAAAGACCTGCTGATTATCCGCAAGGATTACGAAACGATTATAGGCAAGATACGAAACGGGCAGGCGCATACCTTGTCCGAGGGGGATACGATGTATCTCGGCGCGTGCCGGAAAGGACAGAAAGACGACTCCCTTATGTCGCAGCACAAAAGCGTAATCGGCGCTCCCCGCCGCGCCTGGAGTTTGAAAACGGCATATATGCGTATCGTGCTCGAAGAGGTAAAAAAGCACAACAGAGACGGAGCCTATTGCAATTATAACCTCCCGACAAGCACAATGGAAACGACATTTTCCATTGAAGAGCTGAAGGACAGCTCGGTCGACCGGATACTGTCGGACAGATTCTCCCCATACTGCGGCAAGAGCTACACCGAAATTTGCGAAATGCTCGGGATTGAACCTTCCCGCTCAAAATCAAAATACTTCATCGCTGCCAATACGATTGCCGGAAAAGGGAAAGTGCGGAATGTGAACAGGTCTGAGGAATTCGAGAAATCCGGCCTGACGATGAAGACGGTCAGGGTCAGGAAGTCCGGCACGATAACGGAGGCGATGTCCTTTGAAAACATAGACTACCAAGAAGTCTATGACTGTGGCGAATGGACGGATTCAAGGTTATACGAACTGTTCACCAGCAGGTTTCTGTTCGTCATCTTCCGGGAAACGGACAATATGCTGCAACTGTCTGACGGGAAGACGGAAGCGGAATACAGGTTGGAGAAGGTCGTCTTCTGGACGATGCCTCAGAAAGACCTCGCCACTGCCCGACAGTATTGGGACAACATCCGGCAAAATGTCCTTAACAACCGCATCAGCCCCGAATACTTTTGGAATCTGAAAGACGACCGCAACTTCCACGTCCGTCCGAAGGCGAGAACGGCGGACGACTTGGCTCCCAACCCGAACGGAGGAACCATACGGAAGTACTGCTACTGGTTCAATCAAAAGTATCTTAAGAATATTATAGATAATGAGTTATAAGGTAGAACACAACGACCGGCTACTGTGCGAGCCGGTCGCAAGATATTCGGACAGCGCGCACCGTTGCATAAGACAACGCGGACTGTTTGACGACATCCGTCCAGAGCCGGATGCGAAGGACATAAAAGTAGTGGAGCTGTTCGCCGGAGTGGGCGGTTTCCGAATCGGTCTGGAGCGGGCTTCCCGACACTTCAGGACAATATGGAGCAACCAGTGGGAGCCTTCGACCAGACGTCAGGACGCGAGCATCATCTATTGCCGTAATTTCGGAGCGGACGGACACTCAAATGAAGACATAGCGACAGTTCCGACAGAAGACATCCCGGATGCAGACCTGCTCTGCGGAGGCTTCCCCTGCCAGGACTACTCCGTTGCCACAACATTGCAACGGTCCGGCGGCATCGAGGGAAAGAAAGGCGTTCTGTGGTGGCAGATATACCGCATTCTTAAAGAGAAAGGGGACAGACGGCCGGGCTATCTGATGCTGGAAAATGTAGACCGCCTCCTCAATTCGCCGGCACGGCAGCGCGGACGCGACTTCGCCATCATTCTCTCCTCGCTGTCGAGCCTCGGCTATACGGTAGAATGGCGAGTCATCAATGCGGCCGATTACGGAATGCCTCAACGCCGCCGGCGCACCTATATCGTCGCCTATCATCAGCGGACTCCTCTCGCGGCGAAGTTCAGCGGGCCGGATGACAAATTCGGCTGGATACTCCGGGACGGCATTATGCCCAAGGCCTTCCCCTGCCGTGAAAAGGACTGCAAGCCGGTCTCCTTTGAGATAAGCGGAGATATAGCATCCGTTTCGGACAGCTTCAACCGCTGCGGAGGCGGCAGTCCATTCAGAAACTCCGGCGTGATGTGCAACGGCAAAGTCTACACGCTCGACACACTTCCGCTGTACGACGGGCCGCACATTACTCTCGGAGACATCCTGATAGACGAAGCTGACGTACCCGACGAGTTCTTCATACCGGATGCGGACATTCCGAAATGGGAGTACCAGAAAGGACACAAGTCACTGAAACGAATCAACAGGACCACCGGTTTCGAGTACAACTACAGCGAGGGAGCGATGGCATTCCCCGACTGTACGGACCGCCCGTCGAGAACCATCATCACCGGAGAAGGAGGTGCCGCCCCTTCCCGCTTCAAGCACGTCATCAGGACGGAAAGCGGCCGTTACCGTCGGCTCGTCCCCATTGAGCTGGAGCGACTGAATATGTTCCCCGACGACCACACCGCCGGTTCTTCAGACCTTCGCCGCGCTTTTCTTATGGGCAATGCGCTCGTCACCGGCATCGTCGAGAACATTGCTCTGGTGTTGAAGGACAACATAATCGGAATGCGTTAAAAGCTGCAAGGCAGAATTTCGTTCTTTCGCGGGCTTTCACTATATTTGCCGGACGGAACGGCGGTTCCGCCTAAAGCGGGTGTGTTGTAATTGGTAGCCAAGCCAGAC
>CAVHNN010000086.1:0-3088 GCA_963637465.1 Paludibacteraceae bacterium | reverse complement strand
CTTGAGAGCGTCAGCGACGAAGAGTACGACGCGCTGTAAGTCTTGCTTTCTAAACATATCTATGCGGAGAAGTCGATGCTATCAGCATCGAGCCGAATTTCGCCTTACAGTTCCTTTTCTCGAAGTTTTTCAGGCGGCCCTCAAATGATTTTCATCAGGGTGTCTCTGTGTTCTGGGAAGAAGGTGGCGAGGTGGTCGGTGAGAGTCTGCCGAGATTCTTGAGGGGTGCAGGTGACTTCAAGAGTTCTGCATCGGTCCGCTCCGAAGATTTCGGCCCAGTACGGTTGCTGCGAAAGCTGTTCAGCTGAACCGAACAGGGCGTCCGGGGTGGTGAAGGAAGCGCGCTGCCATCCGGAGTATTCGAGATTCGGTCCCCTGTAAACCCGGCGAAAGTCTCCAGTCACCGTCCAAGTGCCCATTTCCAGGAACTGCATCACGGACTCCATAACATTTTTCTTTACGGCAGGCCGCAGCGCGTCCCTGTATTTCGTCCCGAGAACCCGGATTTGGCTGTCGGTCACTTTTCCCCCGCAGATGTTTCTGAGTTCGGACATCTCCAGTGAGCCACTCTCCCTGATGGCTTCGAGGGCGATGGGAGCGAGATATTTTATCAGCTTCTCGGAACGTGTCCGTGTTTGGAAACGCTCGCCGAGCGCCATCCGGTATTTGGGCTCGGCCCGGCGGATGTTCATCAGATGTTTGTACCATTCCGCAGTCGCGAACGCGGCTTTGCCTGAAAGAAATTTCCCGTATGCGATATCGCCCTGCCTGACCGCATCGATTTTCCAGTCCCAGGGGCCAAGCTCATCGGAGGTGTAGAACCAGAAGGCCGGGTCGGTCATTTCTTCGATGGACCATCCGGGGATTCCGCTCCGGAAGAAAGGGATGATGCCGATTTCACGGATTACCTTCGTCATCCTTTCGGGGGAATTGACGGTACTGTGTAGCTTTTCAACTTGAATGTGCATACGGCAAATGTACAGAGAAGTTCTTGTATTATTAAGAAAATAACCGATAGATACGGTGTCCATCGGTGCAATTCTGAGGAAATAGAGCCGTGTGGCCGCTTACAGGGAGGAACTCTCGACCCAGTTTGAGGAAAGCCACAGGCTTGAAGTGGCTTCGTGGAGACTACATCGTCCGTCTAAAACAAAAACAGGGCAGAACATCGAATTCAAACCCTGTTATACTTCAGCTTGGAGCTTGCCCCTCCTTGCTATGAAAATCCAAGAGCAAATATAGATAAAAACTGGCGTTTTTAGGCCAGTTTTTATCTATATTTGCCTGAGTCGGAATAATTACAGACGAAAGATGGAAGGAGAGATTCAATTTGCCCTGTACAATATGCCGGACGAGACTGGCAAGGTGCAGGTTGTCATAAAAGACGAAACAATCTGGTGCACGCAAAAAGTGATGGCACAGCTGTTTGGCGTGGACAGAACAGTCATTACGAAACATCTGAAAAACATCTTCGACACCAGCGAACTCGTAGAAACGTCAGTATGTGCAATTTTTGCACATACTGCCGAAGACGGCAAGAATTACAAGACAAACTTCTACTCCCTCGATGCCATTATCGCCGTTGGCTACCGCGTGAACTCACTGAAAGCCACCAGATTCCGTCAATGGGCGACCAAAATTCTGAACGAATATATCCGCAAAGGCTTTGCGATGGACGATGAGCGTTTGAAACAAGGTAGAGCCATCTTCGGGAAGGACTATTTCCGCGAACTGCTCGAGAGAGTTCGCTCCATCCGGGCAAGCGAGCGCCGCATCTGGCAGCAGATCACGGACATCTATGCCGAGTGCAGTATCGATTACGACCGCAACTCACCTACCACGCGTGACTTCTATGCGATGATTCAGAACCGTTTCCACTACGCCATCACAGGACAGACTGCTGCGGAGATCGTCTATTCTTGCGCTGACCACACAAAGCTCAATATGGGGCTGACGACTTGGAAGAATGCGCCGGACGGCCGCATATTGAAATCTGATGTAAGCATTGCAAAGAACTATCTGCAAGAAAAGGAAATACGCCGATTGGAGCGCGCGGTGACAGGATTCTTCGACTATATCGAAGACCTTATAGAAAGCCGAGACTGAATATGTACAGTTCGACCCGACCCAGAAGATAGACTCCGACTTCGACAAGGAAGTGCGTAAGATGTTGAATGATAGAAAGAATTGATATATGGTATTCTCAAATACCGGCAAAATATAGTAATTTTGCAAGACAACCGATAAATACCACGTCGATTATGACTAAAGAATCCGGATATGTTTACATACTTACAAATCCCAGTTTTCGTGAGGACTGGGTCAAGATCGGGAAAAGTTCACGTCCTGTAGATATCCGCTCCAAGGAGCTTGACAATACGGCGGTACCACTCCCATTTGAAATCTACGCAACGCTTAAAACTGAAAAGTATGACATCGTAGAAAAGAAAATTCACAAAGCTATTGACCGACTGACAGATCTTCGAATCCGCCAAAATCGTGAATTTTTCAACATTAAGCCGGAACTCGCTCTTGAAATATTCAAAGACGAAGCAATGATTCTGGATGATGCCGTCATTACTATGTATGAGAACAACACGCCAATTGTTCCCAAAGTGCACGAAACGCCATCAGACACAAAACCAGTTGTTCAACACCGTCCTCGATTCAAGTTCAGTATGGTAGGAATCCCGATCGGGGCCGAATTATCATTTGTTCCCACTGGTATCACGGTCAAGGTAGCCAGCGATGACCAAATTGAGTTCGAAGGACGCATTTTCAAACTGTCCCCCTTCGTAGGCACATTTATGCCCGTTGAAAAACGCAATACCTCCGGTGCTTATCAGGGAGCAAAATACTTCACCTACAAAGGGGAGATTCTGGATGACATCCGTTCACGGATAGAATCCGATGAACAGTAACTTGTCCGGTCTCGTGCAGATATTCTCG
This sequence comes from Paludibacteraceae bacterium, assembly GCA_963637465.1. Classification (GTDB taxonomy): domain Bacteria; phylum Bacteroidota; class Bacteroidia; order Bacteroidales; family UBA932; genus Cryptobacteroides. The sequence continues at coordinate 139 of CAVHNN010000086.1, read as the reverse complement.
ACTTTCACGTGCATGGCAAAAAAATAACCGTCAATCAGCGGATAAATGATAATTTAGAGGCTGTCGGTCCGAATTTGCCTGACAGCAGTGCGAACATGGGTTATCGATGGCTGTCGGCATGATTCCATCCAATTTTGCC
>CAVHNN010000085.1:0-3184 GCA_963637465.1 Paludibacteraceae bacterium | reverse complement strand
TTTCGTCCCCGGGACTTCTTCGTTTGTATATGTTCGGGAGGGGGCTATCCGCAGTGCCAGAACTTCTTCACCATTTCCATCATAAGCTCGGGATGCGCCGCGACTTTTTCTCGAAGATCCTTGTCGCTGAAGCTTTTGAGCTTTTTGATGGTGCCGTCTATCATGCGGGGGCTGAACACGCCTTTAGCTTCATATATGGCCCGCTCTCTTTCCAGAGCGTCAGCCGAGTCCCAGCAGGACGACGGGACTTCCGCCAGTCTGTTCAAGACTTTTTCGTTCCCGGCGGCGTGGATGTTCACGTCCACATAGGTCTTTGCCGCTATTTCCAGTGCGGCGGACTTTTCCATCTCGAAGCCTATTCTTGCTGCGGTGATAAGTCCTGCAATCATGAAATAGACATCCGCCGACCCGTCTGCGGAGCGCAGCTCCACTGTCTGCTTGTCCGGCATTTTAAGGGCGGTGTCCTCCGGCAGTCCGTTGGCTATCGCGGACATGTCGCTCTTTCCTGTCCATCCGAGCGGGACTCTTACCAGTACGGAGCGGTTCCGGTCGCCCCAGCAGATGCTTGTCGGAGCCTCCTGGTGCGGTACGAGTCGGAAGTAGGACAACGGGTCCGTGTTCCCGAAGGCTGTCAGGGATGCTGCGCAGGTCATATATCCGGCTATCATCCTGCGTGCGTCTTCCGAAAGGGAGCCGTCAGAAGAGAGCATCCCCGATTTGCCGTCTTTTACTATCCTCGTGTGGAAATGCAGTCCGCTTCCCGCCTTGCCGGCTGTGATTTTCGGCGCGAAGGTTATGTCCAGTCCGCGCTTGTGCGCCAGGGAGCGGAGTATCCATTTCGCCATTACCAGCTGGTCCGCAGCGGATTCGGCCGGCGATACGAGAAATTCTATCTCGTTCTGCTCATAGTGTTTGCCGTGCAGGGTAAAGTTGCCGACTTCGGAGTGGCCGTATTTGATCCTGCCCCCTGCCTGGGCTATCATTCTGATTGCTTCCGTTCTGAAATTCTCGAACTTGGTGTACGGGGAGGATTCGTGATAACCTCTCTGGTCCGGAACCGGGAACGTCCCGTCATCCGTATCTATCAGATAGAATTCAAGCTCGCCCATGCATTCGAAGCTGTACCCGCTTTCTTCTCTGAACCTTCGCAGGGCTTTCCGGAGAGTATATTCCGGGGCGCTGTCAAGCGGCTCTCCGTCCTTTGTGAAGTAGGAGCAGAGCATTCCGATGGCGGGGGTTTCTGAAAAAGGGTCGAGATAGGCCGTGCTGAAACGCGGGATTACATAGAGGTCGCTTGAAGACGCTTCTATGTAGGGGAAAAGGCTGGAGCCGTCGACCCTTTCGCCGAAAGTGAGGATGCTCTCAAGATAGGCGGAGTCCGTTACCGGCAAGTTCAGTGTCTTCAGTCTGCCGTCCGCGGCGACATATCTGAAATTGACTATCCGGATGTCGTGCCCGAGGACATAGCTGGTGATGTCCTTCCTTGTGAAGTCGGAAGGCTCTTTCCCGATCTCTCTTGCGAGCGGGTTGATGGTGTGTTCAAGTATCGGGTTCATAATTATGTGGTGATTGGTTTTACGGGATCAGATTTCGTCCCGTATATTGTATCGGTTGCGTTCTCCGGACGATCGTGCAATCAGTTCTCCGATGAATCCCGCGAGGAAGAGCATTACGCCGAGCACTACGGCGAGCAGTGACAGGTAAAACAGAGGCTGGTCGGTGACCGCTCTGAATTTGATGCCCTGCGCCTGATGAATGAGTTTCGCGGCGATTATCCATATCGTCATCACGAAGCCTATGAAGAACATAAGCAGTCCGCTGTATCCGAAAAAGTGCATCGGCTTCTTCCCGAAGGTGCTCAGGAACCACAGCGACTGCAGGTCCAGAAACCCGTTGATGAACCGCTCCATTCCGAATTTGCTCTTGCCGTACTTGCGCTTTTCGTGGTGGACCGGCTTTTCTCCGATTTTCGTGAATCCGGCGTTCTTGGCAAGATAAGGGATGTAGCGGTGCATCTCCCCATATACCTCGATGCTCTTGACCACTTCCCCGCGATAGGCTTTCAGCCCGCAGTTCATGTCGTGCAGCTTGATTCCGGTGATTCTTCGCGCGGTGGCGTTGTAGAGCTTCGACGGGAGGTTTTTTGTGAGCGCGTTGTCCTTGCGGTGCTGTTTCCATCCCGAAACGAGATCGTAGCCGTCTTCCCGAATCATCCTGTACATCTCCGGGATTTCATCCGGAGAGTCCTGCAGATCCGCGTCCATCGTGAAGACCACGTCACCCTGCGCTTTCGCGAAGCCGCAGTAGAGGGCGGCGGACTTGCCGTAATTGCGCCTGAAGCGGATTCCCCTTATGGTCGGGTCGGCGGCCGAAAGCTCCCTTACGCACTCCCAGCTTCCGTCAGTGCTGCCATCGTCCACTATGATGATTTCATGGCTATATTTATGCTCGTCCATCACCCCGGCTATCCAGGCGGTGAGTTCGGGCAGGCTTTCTTTTTCGTTGAATGAGGGGATTATTACGGAGATGTCCATATCGTCAGAACGGGTTCTTTGAGGGAATGTTTCTTGAATAAATGGCCGACAGCACCACGCCGAACAGATAGCAGTAAATCAGGTTCGCGAAAAAGGTGTAGGTCGGCATCATCGGAAGTATCTCTTCCAGAGTCTGGAGCGAGGCTCCGTTCATCATCGGGTTGTTTTTCAGAACTTCGAAGGCCTCGTCGTAAATTCCGGGGTTCACTAGGGTCGTGTATGCCAGATAGCATCCCGAATACACCAGGGCCGAGAGCAGGGCCGTGACTCTGCCGAAACGGAACGTGTCCGAGTTGTCGGCCTCCGGGTTTTCTCCTGACCATCGGAGCATGAAGAATCGCATCAGCAGCAGGCAGGCCATGAATTTCCCTGCCCACAGGAGGAAGTTGAAAACGCTTATGATAACGGCCAAAGCCGAGCTTCCGGAATTGATCATGCCGGACAGGGACGTAAGCATAAGGTACGCGACACTCACTCCTCCGAGCGCCAGACCGGCCTTGGAGGCGCTGTCCCAGATTGATTTCCTTTCTATCATTACGAAACTTGAATCATATCACTGACAAATATATAAAAAATATTTCCTAATTTTGTAGGCTAAGAAGCTGTTTTGAAATGGTTCCCGAATTTTATCATGCGGAATTTTCGAGGCA
>CAVHNN010000084.1:0-3261 GCA_963637465.1 Paludibacteraceae bacterium | reverse complement strand
ACCGAGCGCGAAATCGTCCATCGCGACGGCGACAGCTACACCGTCTACGACAAATTTCTCGCCCTCTGGCTGAAAGAAACGTACTGAGGTAGCAAGGATTCCGTGGGAGTGGTTAGAAAAAACGGATTTAGACAAAACCCACCACCGTCAACACTTTTTCGTTTGAAAAAATGTAATATTATACATATTTTTGCACGAAAAAAAGATTAACATTATGTTCAGGACCGTATATGGGCAACTTCTGGAGTGGGCCGACAGACCGGACTCAAAGAGAAAGCCCCTGCTGCTTCAAGGAGCAAGGCAGGTGGGCAAAAGCTGGCTGATGGAAGAACTCGGAAAGAACAGATTCGACAACACTGTCCAGATTAATTTTGAAAAACAGAAGAATCTCCGCACCCTTTTCGACGAAGATTTCGATGTCCGGAGGATAATGACGGCAATTCAGATTGCAAGCGGGGAGAAAATTACCGCAGGCAGAACACTCATCATTCTGGATGAGATTCAGAAGGCGCCCGGAGGGCTTCTTGCTCTGAAATATCTCCACGAAGAAGTTCCACAATATCATATCGCGGCGGCAGGGTCTCTTCTGGGCGTTTCGCTCAGAAAAGGAGAATCTTTCCCGGTGGGAAAGGTAAATTTCATAAACGTCTATCCGATGACGTTCGTCGAATTTCTCAGGGCAGCAGGGGATGAGGCTCTTGCGGATGCGCTTGAGAATCCGGACTGGGCGTTAATCGGAGCCTTCAGGGACAGATTCATCTCCAGACTCAAAACATACTATTATGTGGGAGGAATGCCCGAAGCGGTCAGGGATTATGTGGAAAGTGGCGATGTGGCGGCGGCAAGAAGCACGCAGCTAGATCTGCTCCAATCCTACAACAATGACTTTTCCCTTCATGTACCGGCAGACACCTTGCCACGTGTAAGAATGGTATGGGACAGCATCCCTGGACAGCTTGCAAAAGAGAACAAGAAATTCATCTACGGAGCATTGAAGCCGGGGAGTCGTGCAAAAGAATTCGAAGCGGCTATAGGATGGCTCAGCAATGCAGGCGCCGTCCATAAGCTGACACGCTGCTCGAAAGGGGAACTTCCGCTGAAAGGATATGAGGATAAGGACTCATTTAAACTGTACTGTATGGACATTGGCATTCTTGGCGCGATGGCCGGCCTTGATGCCAATTCTCTGATAAACGGGAACGAAATATTCGCTCAGTATAAAGGGGCTTTGACCGAACAATATGTTTTTCAGCAGTTGGTCTGCGACGACAGGATTCAGACATTCTACTGGACCGCCGACTCCGGCATTGCAGAACTGGATTTCGTACTCCAGTATTCCGGCAAAGTAATTCCGCTGGAAGTGAAGGCCGAGCTGAACCTTAAGGCCAAATCCCTCAAATCCTTCAGAGAAAAGTACAATCCTCCGGTTTCCATAAGAGCGTCAATGGCGGATTTCAAGGAAGACGCCGGACTCATCAACCTGCCTCTGTACGGCATTGCCGCCTTGACGAAAGTGATAATTCCATGAACCATATTCAGAAGCTGTTTTGAAAATTATTTTGTTTTTCGTTTCGAATCTCAATCAAAATAGCTAAATTCGCAGGTCGACTTCAAGAACACTATATGCTTGAAACAGGTATCAAAGGTCACGAGGAAACCACGGTTACGGAGGAGATGCTGGCGCAGAACGTCGGCAGCGGTCTCGTAAGGGTTTATGCCACGGCGATGATGATTGCCCTCATCGAGAAGGCGGCGGTGCTTTCAGTGGAGCCGTACCTCGAAGAAGGACAGGGCAGCGTCGGAACCCTTGTGAACGTCTCCCATTGTTCAGCCACCCCGCTCGGGATGAAGGTATGGGCGGACACGGAGCTTATCGAGATTGACAGACGCAGGCTCGTGTTCAAGGTGGCGGCATACGATGAGCGCGGACTCATCGGAGAGGGCCTGCACGAACGCTTCATCATCGACAACGCGAAATTTCAGGCGAAAGCCGATTCAAAATAAACTTCCTCTATGAAAAAGGACATCTATCTTGCCGCAGGCTGCTTCTGGGGCGCCCAGCATTATCTCAATCAGATTCACGGAGTCACAGCCACCGAGACGGGCTACGCCAACGGCGGCATCTCCAACCCTACCTACCGTGAGGTCAGCACCGACGCCACCGGCTATGCCGAGACGGTGCACGTGACCTACGAGAGCGACGTCATCGGACTTGAGAGGATTCTCCAGATTTATTTCAGAGCCATCGACCCGACCAGCGTCAACAGGCAGGGAGAAGACTGCGGTACGCGCTACCGCACCGGCATCTACTACACCGACCCGCAGGATCTCGCGGCGATACGGAACATCTGCGACAGGATTTCCGGAGATATCAAGGCCCCTCTCGCCGTGGAAGTGAAGCCGCTCAAGAATTTTCACCGGGCCGAAGAGTGCCACCAGAACTATCTCGAAAAGAATCCCGGAGGCTATTGCCATATCCCCGAATCGCTGATTGAATTCGCCAGGACAGCTTCGGAAGTTTCCACGGACTGATGTACGCACAGGTTCTGCTTCCCCTCAAGCTGAGGTGGATTCCGACTTATGCTACAGACATTCCTCTCCATCGCGGGGAGGCGGTCAAAGTCGTGTTCGCGGGCAGAAAATACACCGGCATCGTATGGGATGACAATGCGGCGGCGCCCTGCGGCGTGAAACGCGTGCTGAAAGTGCTCAGCAGGGATGAAGCCGTACCCGCGCTGGGAGGGGAGGAGATGGAGCTGTGGTCTTTCGTGGCCGGATACTATCTCTGCACCCTCGGAGAAGTCTTCGCGATGGCCCTTCCCGGGATGCGTCTGCAAAGTGAGAAAAACGCCTCGGCGGCCATCGAGAAGCTGCGCGGGCGGGTGGCGGAGATTGAAAAACAGCTCACAGGGAAGCACTGCGAGAGAGTTCGCCTCAGACTCGAAGAGAAAAGGGAGGAGCTGCTCTCCAGAATCGCCGAACTTTCCCCTGCAACGATAACGTCCGACACCAAGTTCGGCAATCCCGGCGGGCATTTCGATTCCGGCGATTCCGGGAACTCCAGCACCCCCGGTGATTCAAGCTCCTCTCCAGGCTCCGGTACCCCAAGCAATTCCGGAAACCTTGACAGCCCCGGCAATTCAGACAACTCTCCCCGCTCCGGCACCTCAGGCAATCCTGGAAGCTCTCCCGGCTCCGGCACCCCCGGCAATTCCGGGAACCCTGACAGCCAAGAAAACTCCGGCGGCAAGGCGTCAGCCG
>CAVHNN010000083.1:0-3646 GCA_963637465.1 Paludibacteraceae bacterium | reverse complement strand
AGGATTTCAGGTTGAAAATCTCGAATATCTTGATTTATCAATGTTGGCATGCAATGTATCACAGCAGTTCTTATCTATCTCGATACACGCCAGTACATCAAAACCAGCTTGAAGTACTCCAACGTCCATACCCCCAGCCCCGGAAAATAGTGCCTAACCACATATGCATTCCTTGAAGACTGATGCTTTTGCGCTTCCCTTTGACAACAAATATATAAAATCTGTAGATAAACACACTAATTATTCAACAAATATCGTATATTTGTATTTGGAAATAATTAAAACTATTGGTCTTATTAGATTAAAAGGGAGATGAATTATGAATGATGAAACCTACGAAATTGTATGCTGGCCGGAGATACAGCTATTGCTGGGGATCGATGGATTCAAGGATAATGCTTATCTAATCAACGATGATAAGGGTATGAATGATTTTGGGAACAGTGCCTATTTCGTTAATAGCAACTGGCTAAGGAGTCATACATAGTATACAAATATTAGAAATATGTATAGCCCTATCTAATTTTTGTCTATCTTTGCACTCAGCAAGTAAGATGTTAAAACAAGATAGGACACTTATTCACGTCGAGGTAAAAGAAACTCACGAGCACTTTTACTTTGGCTCGGCAGCTGCTATGTATGAAGATTCTCGGGTAAAGAACCTTCTGGGCATAGCCTATCAGACATTCCGCACAAAGAAAGTCACATCAGACAATCCCTATGAAAATGAATATGTTATCGTGAGGAAGGGAGAATTGAACACAATACTTCACGGTAAGGAAGTAGAAGAAATCCTTTAGTCTTATTCGCAACCATCACGGCTTTTCCTTCGCCACCTCTACTGCCTTGTACACTCTCGAATAGGAGCCTCCGGCGTTCTCGTAAGCCTTTGCACGGGCTATGGCATTGTCCATCTTGCCGTCGGAAATCATATCCGCAACCCATTTGGCATTCTTCAGAAAGGCCTCCCTCTTCTCGTAAGAAGCTATGTGCGAACGAAGTGCGACTTCGGCAGCGTGTGAATTGGCGAAGTGCCTGTTGGTGTCCTCATAATGAATCAGGAACCAGTATTCCATCGACGGAAGACTATCGCAGAGAACGACATTCTTCCTGTTCGCGTATTTATGTTTCAGAGACTCCACCTTCTTCGCCTCTGCCTCGCTGTACTCGGTTGTGTCAGTATCGAACACGCACACGGCTACAGCACCTTCACTGATGACCTGTGCAATCCTTTTGTCCAGCTCGTGAATGTCCTCCGTGCCGAAAAACCTTGGGCGAACCCTGACTCTGAGATTGAGAAGATTCTGCAGATGGGTGAAGTACCACTGCTCAGTAATCCCCGCGCCGATAATCACAGGAATCGGGCTTTGTGATTTCTTGGTGTTTATCCGTCTTGCCATAGCGCACTATCCTTTAATGTTTGGCAATGCACCGAACTGGCCGTTCCTATAAGCTTTTTGGAGAGACGAAATCCTCTTAAGTCCCTTGAACTCAACGAGGGAGTATAGTTTGGTCGAACCGGCTTCGTCCTTTTCCGTGAACCACACAGAGTCACTTCTCAGAAGGTCGTTGACGGTATTAAGAAGCGGGTCATAGTGGGTCGTTATCAGAAGCTGAGATCTGTTGCCCTTCTCAGAGAGGAACTTCTGGAGGATGAATTCAACCAGCTCCGGATGCAGCGAAGCCTCAATCTCATCTATATGAATCATCGACTGCGTTTTCAGCGCCTGATATATCGCGGCCTCTATGCCGAAAGTCCTGGTCGTACCATCCGACTGCAGGTTGTTCGGCAGGGTGTACTTCTCCGTACCCCTTTCGTTCTGGACCGTGTGCTCGAAAGTAGTCTCCAGAGACTCGAACGAAGGGTTCTGCTTAAGATTCTCTTTTTCAATGGCCGGGATGTCCGTCCGTCCCATAATCATTTCGAGCTGCTGCGGGCTGAAAGCTTTCTTGACAATATCCGTCTGCACACCGGTAATGTTGAAGTCCGCCTTGTGCACAAAGTCGAGAAGATAGGATTTCATATCCTGGTCCTTCAGCATCCGCTCGCCTGCATAGTCGAACATATAGGTCTGAGGATTGATTCCCGGCATTATATGCATCCTCATCCAATCCTTCGCCGCATCAATCTCCGGCATCAGGACATTCACCTGATTCCTTGCGGCGAACAGGGACATATTGGCCAGACACTTCAGGGAAATCTCCTCCTGGGCTGCCTTGCTGATTTTTACGACAGAGCCGTTGAATGATATTACAGACTGACCATCCTTCAGCTCCCTTGAAAACAGCAGCGTAGGCTGCGAGGTCTTATAGAAGAACAGCTTCTCCTCATACACCTTGTGGCGGTCGAGTTCAAGAATATACCAATACTTCGTCTCGCCCACATAGAACTTGACCTCGAATCTTGACGGCTCGCCCGGAGTATTCTGATCAAGCCTGAAAGGGATAACCCTCGTAGATGCATCCTGGTCCTTAGTGGAAGTGAACCAGAACCGGGACAAGAAATCAAACACCTTCAGAAGGTTGGTCTTTCCGGAGGCATTTGCTCCGTATACTAAAGCGAAACGCAACAGCCTCACGTCCTTCGCCACCTCGACAACCTGATACTCCTCGAAAGTCTTGTCCCGAGTCGCCTCGAAACTGAATGTCACCTCGTCCTTGAAGGACATATAATTGCGTATTTTTACTTCCTGGATCATATCGTCTTTCTTTTTGGGACTGCAAAGGTAGTAATAATTTTTGAAATAACGAATTTATTTTTAAATTCTGCAATTTTTCTGCAAAAATCGACATTGTGTCAGTTATATTTACCTTTTTTAATCTCCAAAATAGCCTAAATATGACACATTGTCATTTTTTGAGCCATTAGCAAACCGTTTGAACTGACACTGTGTATAACGAGATATAATGTCCCCCAGATTTCGGACAGGTGGTTAAGTCAAAAAAGTCCATATCAACCTTCCCCAGATTGTGATGGCAAAGGAAACTCTCGACACCGCCTCCGTAATCGAAAACAAGTACGCCAAATCCGCCGCTTCGCTGCGGAACGGTAAACTTGTCCATCGTCTGGAGATAAAGCCCGTGGATGAGCCCGTAATCGTTGACAAGCAGATTATCTATCGTGATTCGCTCGTGTTCGTTGACAGGGTTGAGAAAGAGACTGTCGAGGTTGAGCGTCAGCTTACCGGCTGGCAGCAGATCAAGCTGTTCCTTGGCGGCTGGGCGCTCCTGGCACTGTTCATTTGGATTGTCTATTCAATCATACACTTTTTATTCACCAAAAAACTTATTTCGCTATGAAGTACGTTCCTTCAATCGCGTTCGACGAAATGTCGGGAAGCGCGAAAGGCGTCACCGCAGCTGCGAGCCGTCGCTCTTCTATCCTGTCTGCCAACTGCACCACATTCGCCGTGTGTATGCCGAAGAAGATGTACATGATTTCGGTTATCTTCTCACTCTCCGGGATTTCGTCGCTGCGCTCCTCCCCGGAGGATGATGCGAGCATCCCTCACTCTCCGGGATTTCGTCGCACTGCGTGCTCCGACATCCCTGCTCGCCTGCGGCGGGGCGTTGCAAAGCACGAGGGATTAGCCCCGCTGACGCGGGACTTTTCCCTTGGTCTCCGTGAATAAAGCAAATGGACGCA
>CAVHNN010000082.1:0-3858 GCA_963637465.1 Paludibacteraceae bacterium | reverse complement strand
TAGCCACCGCTACGCTCCCTCTTCCAAAGCCGAAACTGCCTCGAAAATTCCGCATAATAAAATTCGGGAACCATTTCAAAACAGCTTCTAATCTGTGAGCCGCATCTGCGGTCGGGAGGGCGAAATCAGACGGCGGGAGGACCCCGCAGCGCCCCGTGCGGAATGTCGGGGGCGGATTTTTTGCGGAAATGGTCGCAGGTGTCGAAAATCAGCCTTTCAAGCACTTCCGGCAAGTCCGGAGTGAAGGCGGAGGATTCGGAGGGCGCAAGGCACGAGAACATCGGGGCCGGAGCGGCGGTCGTGTTCTTCAGGACATAGGTGTTGAGCCCCTCGCAATGCCGGAAATAGTGGATGTGGTTCTCCACTTCGGAGGAATTGCAGTGGTGCTCGTGGGGTATCACCGAGTGGGCGAAGACCACGAGGAACGCCAAGAGGCAGAAAATAAGCGATATTGTCCTGTTCCGACCCATCCCCGCAAAGATAAAGATAATTCCGGAATTTTTTGTAAGTTTGCGAAGATGCCCCCGCAGCGGGAGCCGCATCCCGGGGCTTGTATAAAAACGAAATCGAATGAGCGTTCTGCAGGACTATACCAATCTGATGACGAGGAGGATACGGCGTATTCTCCTCGTATGCAACAATTATGACAGCTTTCTGCTTGAGGAAGACGGACATATCGAAGAGCTGATAAGTCAGGAATATGCTGAACTCAATCTGAGCAACCCTCCCTCCATCCTCAGGGCCGAATCCACGGTGGAGGCCCTTGAGGCGCTCGGGGAAGAGGACGGGAGGTTCGACCTCATCATCACGATGTACAATGTCGGGGAGCTGGACGTGTTCGGCTTTTCGCGTCAGGCCAAGGCCCTCAGACCCGATACTCCGATAGTCCTTCTGAGCGCGTTTTCGCGTGAAGTGTACCGCAACATCGAGAGCGGCGACCGCTCCTGCATCGACTATGTGTTCTGCTGGAACAACTCCACCGACATCATCATAGCCATCATCAAGCTCCTTGAGGACAAGCTCAACGCGGAGCAGGACATCCTGGAAATGGGAGTGAGGGCCATACTCCTCGTGGAGGATTCCGTTCGCTATTATTCTACCTATCTTCCTCTGCTCTACAAACTTGTCCTCCAGCAGAACAGCGAAGCGGTGCGCGACGCCCTCAACGAAGAGCAGCAGATCATGCGCAAGCGCGCCAGGCCGAAAATCCTTATGGCGACCAACTATGACGATGCCGTATCCCTGTATGAACGCTACAGGTCCAACATAATCGGAGTGATATCCGACGTAGGCTTCATCCTGCACGAGGGGGACAGGCCCGAGGATGAGAAAAGCGACGCCGGAGTGTGCCTCTGCCGGCTCATCCGGGAGGACAATCCGACGATGCCTTTCCTGATGCAGTCTTCGCAGGAAAGCATGCGGGAGGTTGCGGAGCAGCTCGGGGTGGGCTTCGTCTGCAAGACTTCCAAGACCCTCACCCACGAGGTCAGCGAGTATATCGGGCGCGAATTCGGTTTCGGGGACTTCATCGTCACGGATCCGGAGACAGGGCAGGAGATGGCCAGGGCGCGCGATCTCTATGAGTTCGAGAAGGTCATCGCCACCATATCCGACAGTGCGCTCAAATATTTCGCCGACCGGAACTACATCTCGCGCTGGCTCTACGGAAGGGGACTCTTCCCCATAGGGGACCTCTTCCGTCCCATCCGTATCGGAAGGGATGCCGACGTGGAGCAGGTGAGGGAGATGAATCTCAGGAAAATTCACGATTACCGCATCAATCAGGGCCTTGGAGTGGTGGCGCGCTTCGACCGCACCACATACAATGACGCCATCTGGTTCGCCCGCATAGGCAACGGTTCCCTTGGAGGGAAGGCCCGCGGACTGGCTTTTCTCAACCACATACTCCAGAAATACGACCTTTACGACAAGTGGGAGGACGTGAGGGTGCTGGTGCCGCGCACGTTGGTGATCACCACGGAATATTTCGACCGCTTCATCATAGAGAACGGGCTCCAGTACGTCATCAATTCCGACCTCCCGGATTCGGAGATACTTTCGGAGTTCGTCGCCTCCACGCTGCCGTCCGAGTTGACCGAAGACCTGAGGGTCTTCATCAGGAATGTGCGCAAGCCGCTTGCCGTGCGCTCCTCCTCGAAGCTGGAAGATTCTTATTATCAGCCGTTTGCCGGAGTGTATTCGACATATATGCTGCCGCATACCGAGAACGAGGACCAGGAGCTGCGCCTGCTCTCCAAGGCCATCAAGAGCGTCTATGCCTCAGTTTATTTCTCGTCATCGAGGGGCTATATCGTCTCCACCTCCAACGTGATTTCGGAAGAGAAGATGGCCATCGTGATTCAGGAGATCTGCGGCAGCACCGACGGCGGATATTATTTCCCCACCTTCTCCGGTGTCGCCCGCTCCCTGAATTTCTACCCCATAGGATATGAGAAGCCGGAGGACGGGGTCGTCAAGCTCGCTTTCGGGCTCGGCAAGGCGGTCGTGGACGGCGAGCGGGTGCTCCGTTTCTCGCCGAAATATCCGCGCAACACTCTTCAGACGTCCACTCCCGAGCTCACCATGCGTGAGACCCAGCAGGTGATGTACGCCCTCAATCTCCAGCCGGACAAGTTCAAGACCTCGATAGACGATTCCGTCAATATCGAAAGGATTCCGATTTCGGACTGCGGAGGCTTCCGCGCCCTGTCCAAGGTCGTCTCCACCTGGGACTACGAGAATCAGAGGATAGTGGATACTCCGGCGGCGCAGGGCCCGAAGTTCGTAACTTTCGCCCATATCCTCAAATACGGCACCTTCCCGCTCTCCGACATACTCTCCGAGCTGCTCGAGATCACGCAGCGGGAGGTGAAGTGCGGAGTGGAGATCGAGTTCGCGGCCAATCTGGACCGGGAAGGGGGCAAGAGGAGTTTCGATATATTCAACGTGCTTCAGATACGTCCGATTTCAGCGGACGGGATGTTTGCCATGACGGACTGGGACGAGGTCGATGACAGCGATGCCATCATACGTTCGCACAGCGCCATAGGTCCGGGACGTATCGGAGGGGTGCGGGATGTCATCTACCTCCGCCGGGAGGCTTTCGATGTCCTCAAGACACGCAGGATGGCGGAGGAGGTGACAGCGCTCAATCTGAAGATGCGCTCCGAGAAGCGCAATTATATCCTGATAGGCTACGGGCGCTGGGGCTCAAGCATCCCGTCGCTCGGAGTCCCGGTCAGCTGGAGCGACATCTCGGAGGCCAAGCTCATAGTGGAATGCTGTCTGGAGAACTTCAGGATAGACCCGAGCCAGGGCACTCATTTCTTCCAGAACATGACCTCGTTCAACGCCGGATACGTGAACGTCAACCCTTATGAGCGTCCCGGCGAAGTGTGCGATACGGACTTCCTGGACTCTCGTGAGGCGGTCTATGAGAGCGAGTTCGTGCGCCAGGTGCGCTTCGGGGAGGACCTTTTCGTATGCGCCGACGGCCGCGAGGGCCGCGCCGCCGTATGCCTGAGGGATAATCTGCGATAATTAACAGATAGGGTCTGAAGTGACCGGTCTTATCTCGGAAGAGTATGTCAGTGCAGATTCATTGTTGCAAAACAGCGAATCTTTCGAATTTATTTGTATATTTGCACCCGAATCAGGAAAGATGCTCGAGTGGCTGAAGAGGCACGTCTGGAAAGCGTGTGGTCGTCAAAAACGGCTCCAGGGTTCGAATCCCTGTCTTTCCGCGAAAGAGGGCTGACTTGCTAATACATAGTAAGTCAGCCCTTAAACATTCTCCATCACCCTCACTTCAGCAGCCTGAGCGAGATGCGGCCTCTGTCCAGGTCCACTCCCGTCACG
>CAVHNN010000081.1:0-3922 GCA_963637465.1 Paludibacteraceae bacterium | reverse complement strand
CTTATTCCGTCTCACGCCGCGCACGGCCTGCGCCTCCATGGGGTCGTCGGGCCAGGAGTGCCGGGGATAGCGCCGGCGCAATTCTTTGCGCACTTCAAAATATGTCCCGCTCCAGAAACTGCGCAGATCGGATGTCAGTTGAACCGGCTTATAACCGGGGGACAGGAGTTCCATCAGCACGGGCAGACGCCCGCCGTCAACCAGAGGCGTGTCCGTCATCCCGAAACATTCCTGAAGCCTTACGCGCAGCACCGGGGCCTCCGCTCCCTGCCGATATTCAAGACGTATGCGGCTTCCGCTGGGGACTTCCAGATGGGAAGGCGCCAGACGGTCGACGGCCTCCTGCTGACTGAACGAAAGAAGGGAGCGGAGCACCTGGACGAGGTCTATCTTCTTGAGTTCCGCCGCCGAACCGGCCCGGCCGATAAAAAGCGGAAGCCACTCCTCCACTCTGCCAAGCACCGCCTCCGGACTGAGATCGGGAAGTTCAAGCTCCGCATGACGGGATGCCGCGAACGCCACGCGTCTGCGGAAAACATCGACTTCCTCCGAGAAATCGAACATGCTCAGGCCCTCCTTGTGCGCCGCCGCGCAGATAATTGCAGTCACCTTTTCTCTCGGCACGTCGCCGAGCGGCTTTTCTCCAATCACAAGAGCACCAATACGCATCTCTTCCTTCGCCACGACCGCCTTGAGTGCGGAGTTCCAGGAGAGATTGTCATGTTTGACGGATAAGCGCAGAAGATCATCCGGATGAACAGGCGAAGCCATAAAAATATGGCCGGAGCCATCTCTGGACGAACTCATCGACGCCACGGCGAGATACTCGCACGAGCAGAGAGGATCCGCCCCGTCCACGGACGCCCTGCCTCCTCCGGCAAGGAAAAAACTCCCCAGAACTCCCGGTTGCGCTTTCGCCACCCTCTCGGGATACGCGGCGGCAATCAAAGCGCCGGCGACAAAAGGGTCTGTCACCTCCGTTCTCCCGACAGCGGCAAGACGGCGGTACTGCTCCGCGGCGCGTTCAAGTCCGGGCGATTTCACCCCGTGCGAAGAATGCATGACATCAAGCCGGAGGCCTATGTCAGCTCCCTGATGCGGAACAGGATCCCTCTCTTCCATCAAAGCGGCAATATCTGCGGCGAGCGCCTTTTCTTGAGGAGAAGACGCCCTCAAAAACATGCTCGCCACACGCGGGTGGCAAGGATATTCCGCCATTTTCCTGCCATCATCGGTCAGCTCCCCGCGGGCGTCCACGGCACCCAGAGACTTTAGCAGAGCGGCGGCCTGCGACTGTCCGAAAGAGGGCGGAGGCGTCAACCAGGGGAGTTTATCGATGGACTCCCCTCCCCATAAGAGGATATCCAGCATCAAAGGAGCGAGGTCCGCATCAAGGATCTCCGGTTTGCGGTTTTCCGCCATAAGGCTTTCCGTCGCAAGGCTCCAGAGCCTGTAACATACCCCGGGGGCCACTCTTCCGGCCCGGCCGGCACGCTGCGCGGCCATATCCTTGCTTATCCGCACGGTTTCCAGACGGCTGAGCCCGCGCTGAGGGTCAAACACCATCTTGCGGCACAAGCCGGAATCCACAACCACGCGGACACCCTCTATCGTTATCGAAGTCTCGGCCACCGGCGTTGCCAGCACCACTTTCCTCTCCCCCGCCGGGCATGGAGCCATTGCCGCACGCTGCGCTTCCGAAGGCAGCATTCCATAAAGAGGGAAAACCTTGGTTCCGCCAAGCGAACGTCCGAGAATTTCCGCACATCTGCGTATGTCGGCCTCACCGGGAAGGAACGCCAGGATGTCCCCGCCGTGTGCGGAATGAGCTTCCCTTATCACTGCGGCGACCGTCTCCGCAGCATTCCCCGCACCTGCTTCCTGCCGTGTATGGACAATCTCTACCGGGAACATACGTCCTCCGCTCTCCAGCAGATCCGCATCCAGAGCGGCACAGATCTCCCGGGCATCGATGGTCGCGGACATTATGACTATTTTCAAATCGGGGCGCAGCACACTGCGCGTTTCCCGTATCAGGGCGAGGGCTTCGTCCGTGACAAGGCTCCGTTCGTGGAATTCATCGAAGATGACAGCTCCGACACCGTCAAGCGTCGGGTCGTCTATGATCATACGGTTCAAAACGCCCTCGGTCAGAACTTCTATCCGCGTAGCGGACGACACGCGGCTCTCGAAACGCACCCGATAGCCGACCAGTCCTCCCGGTTTTTCTCCGGCGTAGAGAGACATCCTCTCCGCCACCTGTCTCGCGGCAATCCGTCTGGGTTCGAGCATCAGAACTCTCTCGCCGGGAGGGACAGCATCCAGCACGGCAAACGGCAGCACCGTCGATTTGCCGGCCCCCGGCGGGGCGCAGATCACCAGACTGCCACCGTCGAGAAGTTTTTCCGTCACCTGCCCCGCTATCGCATATGCGGGGAGAGACTTTACCTGCGGATCAACTGTAAGATAACCCATTACAACAGCTTCTTAGTCAGGGAGAAGAAGCGGTACGGCATATAGCGGAACGGCAAATCGGGCCAGGTCGGGCTGATTACGACGGAGCGGTAGTGCGTGAACGCATCGAAACTCTTCTTCCCGTGGTAGCTTGACATTCCGGAGTCCCCAACTCCCCCGAACGGAAGTTTCCCGTTGGCGATATGCATTATCGTGTCGTTGATGCAGGCCCCGCCGGACGAAGTGCGGCTCAGAATGCTGTCACCTTCGCCGCCAAAATAATAGAGTGCCAAGGGTTTGGGTCTTGAATTGATGAAATCCGTGACTTCATCAATCCGGGAAAACGTCAGCAGCGGGAATATCGGCCCGAAAACCTCCTCCTGCATCACCGGGGAGTCCGGACTTACATTGTCGAGAACCGTGGGACTGAAATAGCGTTCCCCCGCGTCGGTCTCTCCCCCGAAGACGACGGTGCCGCAGTCAAGGTAGCCTTTAAGCCGCTCGAAGGCGCGGTCATTGACGATTCTGACATAATGCCTGCTCTTCTTGGGGTTTTCCCCGAGCAGCGTCCGGAATTCGGCTCGGAGCGCTTCCAGAAACTCCTCTTTTATGCTCTGATGCAGCATCAGATAGTCCGGGGCTATGCAGGTCTGCCCGGCGTTGAGAGCCTTCCCCCATGCGATACGCCTTGCCGCAAGGGAGATGTCGGCGTCGCGGTCGACTATGCAGGGACTCTTGCCTCCGAGTTCCAGCACCACCGGCGTGAGATTTCTCGCTGCCGCCTCCATCACGGTTCTTCCGAGCGCGGGGCTGCCGGTGAAGAATATCATATCCCATTTCAGGGACAGCAGCACGCCGTTCACTTCCCTGTCGCCCTGCACCGTAGCCACGAGGTTCTCGGGAAAAGTCTCCGCAAGCATGGCCCCAAGTACTGACGAGACTGTCGGGACATAGGGGGAGGGCTTGAGAGTGGCGGTGCATCCGGCCGCGAGCGCACCGGCGAGAGGACAGAGAAGCAGCTGGACAGGGTAGTTCCACGGAGCTATGATCAGCGCATTTCCGAGAGGTTCCGAAAGGATGCGGCTTCGCGAGGGGAACATTTTCAGAGGCGTGCGCAGCTTTGCGGGAGCCGCCCATCTGTCAAGATGTTTCAGAAGGTTTTCAATCTCAGCGCGCACTATGCTCAGCTCCGTAAGGAAGGCCTCTTCATAAGACTTGTGAAGATCGACCCAGAGCGCATCGGAGAGCGGCTTCTCCCATTTCCGCAATGCCGCCCCGAGTGCGCGAAGATTTTCCTTCCTGCGCTCCGGTTCAAGCGTCGCTCCGGAGCGGAACAGCTCCTTCTGTGCCCGTGCAAGCCCTTTTATTCTTTCCGTCGATGTATTTTCCATAATCCTGAAATTCCTCTTTTAAACTTCAGCCTCCCTCCCGCCGCGACACGCAAAGTTAGCAATCCTTTTTTAGAAGC
>CAVHNN010000080.1:0-3941 GCA_963637465.1 Paludibacteraceae bacterium | reverse complement strand
AGATGGCGTTCTCCGGTGGCGGGGCGTTGATTTACTCCGAAGATTTAGAAGCTGTTTTGAAGCTGTATATGTAAAAGCGATTCCGACTCTCTTGTTTTGTCGTAAAAAAGTTGTATTTTTGCGACAAAGATTGGCGGATAAAATGGCTCAAAGCATTGAAAATACAATTCTTAACTCTGTGAGGAAGTGCGGAAGGGGGACGGTGTTTTTCCCTTCGGATTTCTCTAAGGCGGGGGAGAAGTCGGCTGTTCTCAAGGCTTTGGAAAGAATGACCGCTGACGGGACGATAATCAGAGTGGCGAGAGGCATCTACTGTTATCCCAAGATTGATAAGGAGTTGGGACTTGGAGTCCTGAGCCCGACCTATGAAGAGATAGCCCAGGCCATCGCCAAACGGGACAAGGCCAGAATCGTCCCCGCCGGGGTTTATGCGATGAACCGCCTCGGGTTGTCCACGCAGGTTCCTATGAATGTCGTGTATCTCACTGACGGAACGTCGAGAAAAGTTAGCATCAACGGTAACCGTGGGATACTGTTCAAGCACGTGAGTCCGAGAAATCTGGCTTTCCACAATCAGCTTGCCTTGCTGATAAATTCGGCTCTTAAGGAGATGGGGAAGGAGAATGTCACCGATGAGGACAAAAACAGAATCAGGACACTGCTGAAGAGCGAGCCGAAGGACAATGTCTTGCAGGATATAAAACTGATGCCCGACTGGATAGCATCGATAATCAGAGAGGCTTATCAATGACTGCTGGAATCTGAGTGATTTCAGGTAGAACTTTTTGCATTTTTTTCTACTCGAGTAATGGCTGAAAGAGATAATATGGGACACGGAATGGCGAATGAAATATTGACCGACGAAATGCGTGATGCGTTCAGCCGCATAGCGGAGGCGCAGCGAGAAGCTCTCCGCCAGTGCCGGACAATGCTCGCCGGCTTCAAGGCAACGCGAGAGAAGGACATCGACTATATGGACAGGTATATGGACTGCCTGTTTGACTTTATGGATCCGGGCTCCGAGGTGGAATACCTATACCGCAAATATCTGGTTCATATCGGATCTTTCAATCCGGAGGAGTCGCACCATCGCTTTGAGAATCTGGAAAATGACCTCGGCTACTGGTCGCCGGTGGTGTATGCGGCATATCTCACCGCAAAGAAAATACACGCGGGGCAGCTGGACAAGGGAGGCAACGATTATTTCACTTCCCACTTGCTCAAGGTCGGCTCTGCCGGTTACGACTGGAAACAGAAAGTGGTCGGACTGCTGCATGATGCCGCGGAAGATACCGAATACGATGAAGATTCCGTCATCCTTATGATGAAGAAACAGCTTCAGGACTTTTCGGAGAAACTACCGACTCTTTCTTGGGAAGAAATCGTGCCCTTCGAAGATGCCTTGGACTTATGTCCCTACCCATCGGAGTCAATTTTTTCCCCGTCTGACGAGCAATGGAAGGAAATCGCGGATGCCCTCAAGCTGATGAATCATCACACCGCCGGAAGCAGAGAAGAGTATATCCGCCGTTTCGGGACGAATATGCTCGCTCTGAACGTCAAGCTCAATGATTTGAAGAGCAATATGGACTTGTCCCGAATTCCTGCCCCGAAGCCAGAGGATTACGCCCGCGTGGAAAGATATAAGTCGGAGTATTCCGCCCTGTTGGAGATGCTGGACCGTCTTCTCAGATAATCCCCTTGAACTCCATAATGTCCGAAGAATGTATTCAGATGCCGATGAGGGGCTATTTCCCGATGCAGAATATGAGAAAATCGGTTAATTGCTTATTTTCAAGCACTTTGTAATTTTTCGCATTTCACGATTGTCCCCCGTTTGTCCCCGTAATTTCCGAGGTGGACAGAAATTTTGCAGAATTTTCATTTGCGCAAGCTTTTTTCCAAGGCGATGATAAGATTGAATACGCCTGAAGATGGATTCTCGAAATTCTTCAGACTCCTAGCCCTTTCAGTTGCATCAAGACGTTTCTCCCATAGAAAAGCTTTTTGCGTTTCTGTCAATGCCGCTTTCTCGTATCCTATCCAACAGTCTTTGGCTTTCAGCAATTCTTCAAAGGCATCGTTGGTGGAGATGGCCGAAGTCCAATCTTTCCCATGTAACAGGAACCAAAACTCGATGGTCGGGTTGCTGAGCAGTTTGAATGCCCGGCATTCTTTCAGTTTTTCATTTATTGCCGGAACGTCCATGTCGTACATAAGAAAGACGAGAACCTTATCAGTTTTTGATATCTTCAATTCCTTCTTTCGAATGTCTATAAGCCGCTGGGAGATACTACCTCCTTCTACTCTTGGGATGATTTTGATTGGTGACCTGTAAGCCTGTTTCAGAAAGTCCAGATAAGTTTCTTCCGTTTCTCCTTCGCAAAATATCAAGAACACCGGCTTCATTGTTCTTGATGGAGTTGCTGTTCTTTGTCGGGCCATGATCAATCCTCCATCAATTGTTTCAAATTCATTACGGTTGAATCCACAAAAGGAACTGCATCAAAACGTCCCTGGATGTAGCCTTTCTCTGCGTCCATATTCTCTCTGAAATCTTTATAGTCATAAAGCGAATAAACCTCTGTGGAACCGTCTTTGAGTTTGTTGACAAACACTATTTGATCCTTCCTCAGACGTTTCATGTCGATGAGATTCGTATTATGCGAGGTAAAAAGGAGCTGCGAGCTCTCTGACGCATGAATCAGATCAAGGATGAAATCAGCCAGCCTCGTATGCAAGCCCATATCGAATTCATCCATCATCAAGGATTTCTTGTTTCTGACAACATCGAGAAGCCTCAGCAGAATCTGGAACAATTTTTTCGTGCCGCTGGATTCTTCGACATCCAAATCAAACACCACGTCCGGAGATTTCTTGTGTATGGTCTGGAATCTCAAAATGTCAATCAGCCTGAAATTAAGTTCGGGTGTACCCGGAGTCGGCATCACCGGGGCAGGGACTTGTTCGTGCCTTACTTTGATGTCGCAGATATCGGTATCGCAAATTGTTAGGGCTTTCAGTATAATCTTTTTGTAAGCATTGAAGTTTTCTTCCACGGAAAGACTGTTCAGGTCAACAAGCCCCAGGAGAAAGGTATTCAAGAAGTAGCGATACAGTTCCTGAGCCATCTCGCGGTTCATTGAACTTGCTCTGCTGAGGAATAAATTCTTTCGACTTGTATTGAGTGCCACATCCTTTGGCTTAAGGATAACGCCGGATGTGAATGAATAAACTTCTTCTGCATTCTCATCGCGGGTAAAGACTTTCGCTCGCTTCCCGTAGGGGTAATAATAAAGGCTTTCGCGAATCACTTCCGTGCGTGTCAGCGCAAAAGAGTACTCGTATTCCACCCCGGCGCAGACGAAATCGATGAGGAACTCGCTTGGTTTCTTGTCATATCCGTCAAACTTGAACGGCATGAAATTGAATACAGCTCCTTCATTATGCTGGTGGGATTCAAGAATCATCCTGCAACAGAAATTGATTGCTTTCAAGATGTTTGATTTCCCGGAGGCGTTTGGCCCAAAGAGACCGATTGTCTTCAATACCTTTGCCCCATTCCAGTCAATTACATTGTATGACAGGTTCCTGGCTTGGCTGGTGTTGGTTTTGGCAGCGATAAAGTCAAGGCATATCCTGTTTTTAATGGAGAAGAAATTCTCTAATTCGATTTTAAGAAGCATAATCCCTTTATTTTTGTAGAATTTCTACAAAAATAAAGGTTCGATTTGATTTGTACAAGTTTTTTTGAACAAACGCGACGTGCTGACATGGTCTACTCAAAAATCCGCCGTCAAGACTTGCGTCTTGGCGACGGAAATTGTCAGAGAATCTCAGTCGGTCTACTCGCTGGAAAGCTTGCCTTCTACAAGCACGTCACCGGATTTCTCGCCCTCTCGCTACAGCGAAATCTCCCCGAGCACCTCGCCGGACTTCTC
>CAVHNN010000079.1:0-4278 GCA_963637465.1 Paludibacteraceae bacterium | reverse complement strand
CTTCTATGACCTTCATTTCCTTTGGAACGACCCGGAGAGCAGGACATATTTACAGAGCGACGAGTTCAAGAAGGATTTCTTCACCTTGCTCTCAAGCGACCAATCAAGATTCAGGGAGCCGGAGGGATGGAGCGACAAGACAACCGCCGACTCCCCTCTCCTCAATTCATTCGACAGAACCTGGAGCGAATTGAAAGAGACCTATTCAAAGGAATTGCCGGAACTCGCATACCAATCCATCCCCTCTGCCGAAATCGTGGCCGAGAGTTTCAAAGAGCTATCAGTGCTTCTTAAATAGCCTCTCTCCGAAAAAATTTTCACGAATTCTGCAAAATTTCTGTCCCCTCGGAAATTACGGGGACAAACGGGGGACAATCGTGAAATGTGAAAAATTACAAAGTGTCTGAAAATAAGCGATTAACCTATTTCCTCAGAAGCAGAACTCTAACCGCTGAACTCCCCGGCGTGGCGCTCGAAGAAGTCGTGGTATATCCTTACGCTCGGCAGCTCGGTCCAACGCACGACCCGGACAGGATTCAAGTCCATATCGTAGATTTTCGCGAATGGTATGGAGAGGATGAACGGGGAATGCGACGAGATGATGAACTGACAGTTGTAGAACCGGGCCATCCCGGCGAGAAAATCGGCGAGGTCTATCTGGAGCTGGGCCGACAGGGAGTTCTCCGGCTCCGTTGGAGCCGCAGAATATGGTTATATCGGAAAATTCCACCCCGTTCAGCCCCTTGCCCGGAAAAAACTGGAACGGGTAATAAGATGTGTAGTAATTGCACATCGGCCCTCTAAAGTAGTCTGATTCGTCTTCAGGAAACCTGAAATTTTTAAGATAGATCATAATAAAAGAATGTCAGCAATGAGTGATTTGATTGATTTTGAACCGGTCCGGTCTCACATTTCTGTCATCGGGCCGGCGGGAGAAGGGCGTACCTGCTTCCCGGCAAGGCGGCAATCCAGCGACAATGCTCCGGAAGAGCGCGTGAGCCTTTCCTGTACATCCCGTCCGCCAGACTGGCGGAGCATTCCTCTGTCAATAGCTTTCTGTTCATTTATTCCGACAAAGCGACCGCTTCAATCCCGCAAATATCCTTGTGACAGCTCTCCACATCCGCTTCGCAATGCAGTCCTTGTGCCTGTTGATGTCTTGGTTGACATCTTGGTCGACGCGTGCCGTCGGAGCGTTGAGATACTCCCAGAACTTCATCCGGCTGTCCCGGTCAGCGTCTATGAGTCTATTGCAGATTACTTCCAAAATGTCGTATTCTACGGATAACTCCTGGACATCGCCGAATGTCCGGTCATAGGCAGTGAGGACTTCGTACGCAAATCTGTCGGCAAGATAAGCCCTGAGCTGGCCTGAGTAAATAAGCATATCAATCTCGGTGAATTCCATAGTCATTCTCTTCTAATCCCACCAGTCGAGCAGGTTTTCTTTCAGAAGTTTCCAGAGAAGGCACCAGGCCTTGTGGAATCTTACCCTCTGGGGCTCACCCTTGAGGTAATAGCCGTCGTCACATCTGAAGCCGTCGAACCGGTCCCGGTTGCGGGTATTCACATACGGGAAGGATTCCGTCTCAGTGTCGTCAAGTCCGTGAGCGCGGATGATGTCAATCAGCCTTACGGCAAGTCTCATCTGCGCCGAGCGGTATCCGCCGTTCTCGCAGTGGCCGAAATTGTCCCAGTAAAAGACCATCCACTTAAGCTTGAAGCCGAGGATTCCGAGCAGGTAGTCGCAGTCATAGTCCGAGTCTCTCATCATTATGTATTCCTTCCAGAACTCGAGCCGCCTGCTCTGGATCTCCCTCTCGAAAGCACCCCAGTCCTCACGGGACAGACCCTTGCGGTCCCAGAGGGAAGACCGTCGGCATTCCTCCTCCAACACCTTTTCCTCCCTTCCGCTACCAGCATTCCCTGCGCATAACGTTCCTCCCTCTCGTTTTCGTTCAGGGTCTCGACATATTCCACGTCTGCCTCACTGATGACGCTGCGGCATCGCGGGCATTGAATTTCCTCATCAACCTCGCCTCCGTCTCCCTCATTAATTCCATAGCAATCTTCATCCTCGTCGTTGCCGTCCGGGTAAAAGTCGTCTTCATATCCGCCGTTCATATACAACAGCATCTCCTCATACTCGTCGAAAACATCCTCGATGCAATCGCAGTCAAGGGCATCAATATTATCCTTCACCCACTCCGCCATATCGTCGACCGCACGGAGGGAATCCTCGTCATAGCAGGGGTCAAGGTTCCTCTCGTACTTTTCCACCAGTGAGGTGAACTCATCTAGTAAAGTGTGTTTCATAAGTTTTATGATTTTCTGCAAAGAAAGTGTATGAGACTGCCAAAATCCGGCATGACTCCGGATTCTCTCAAAAAACTCAAAAAAGTTCAAGAAATTTTGACACTGCCACATTTTGGTATTTTATTCGTCTATCTTTGTACCTATCAACTCAGGAAGATATGGCAAAGAACTACTTCAAGCGCTACATCTGGCTCATAGATGTCATCAGCCGGCACGGGCACATCACCCGCAGGGAGATCAACGACCTGTGGTACCGCAGCCCGATAAACGAATACGGGGAGAAGGAGATCCCCGAGAGGACTTTCCACAACCACATCGACTCCATCCTTGACATCTTCGGACTGGAGATAAAGTGCGACAGGGGGCTGGGCTATTACCTCGCGAACAGCGAGGACATCGAGGGCGACGGGATGCGCCGGTGGATGCTCTCCTCGCTGTCCTTGAACAACCTCCTGAACGAAAGCAGCGGGATGCGGGACAGCCTTCTCTTCGAGGACGTGCCGTCGAGCGAAAAGTACCTCACCGCGATTATGGAGGCGATGCGCGACCGCAAGGCCATAGAAATCGAATATAAGGGGTTCAACCGCAAATCTTCCTCCCGCTTCGAAGCGGAGCCGTACTGCCTCAGGCAGTTCAAGCAGAGGTGGTATATGGTCGCGAAAACCGCCGCCTCCGAAACCGAGCCGTGGATTTACGGTCTGGACAGGATAGTCTCGCTGGAGCGCACGGAACACGGCTACAAGATCCCGAAAGGCTTCAGCGCCGAGGACTATTTCCGCGATCTCTACGGGGTCTGCGTCTCGAAGGGAGCGCCGGCCGAGGAGGTGAGGATAAGGGTGAGGAAATCTCAGGTCGAGTATTTCAAGTCGCTCAAGCTGCATCACAGCCAGAGACTTGTGAGCGAAGATGAGAGCGGCGCGGAGTTCAGATACCGCCTCGTGCCTACCTATGACTTCGAGCAGGAACTCCTATCCAAGATGGGGAACGTCGAGGTGCTCGCCCCGCAGTGGCTCCGCGACGAGATGAAGGGAATAATCGAGGATATGATGTCCAACTATGGGGAATAGGCAATTTGACGCAACATTTAGAAACACAAGTGAATACTTGATAAACTTGAGTGAATATGACGGATTTTGCAGCGATAGATTTCGAGACGGCGAACGAGTGCCGCAGCAGCGTGTGCTCGGTGGGAGTGGTTGTTGTGCGCGGCGGCGAGATAAGCGACTGCTTCTACAGCCTCATCCACCCCGAGCCTGAATACTACAAGTGGTTCTGCCATGAGGTGCACGGCCTGAGCGAGGCGGACACGCACGGCTGTCACCGCCGTCTGCGGGATCTGCCCGAGGCGGATGTCATCGTCCACTCCGGAGACATCACAGTAGGCGAACTGTTCAGGATGACGAGGGAGGAGCTGCTCACGCAGAACACAGCGGACAAGATTAGCGCGCTACGCGAGCTGTGCGAGGAGTTCTGCGAGTACAGATCCGGCGTGGCTGCGAGCATTGACAACGCGCGCGACGCGGCAAGGCTGATGTCGCCGCAGCTCAAGTGCCTCGACCACGAGGAGTGCTGGGTGCTGCTGATGGACAGGGCGTGCCACCCTGTCAGGAAGGAGGCCGTCAGATGGTCGATCTTTTCTATCGTCATTTTATATAGTCATTGGAGATGTGCCATTTGTCTTTTCCAAAGCCTTGCGTTGCTTGTCGCCTTGCAACTTCAGCGCATTGTTATACTATTTGTTGTGATGAGTAAAAAGCAACGAAACTAACAGACTTAACGAAGCAAACGCTATGCCCACCAGGCATACGCCCGTCCATCCCATATTGTCCCAAGCCACACCTGCGCTCAGCGTTCCGAGACTGCCTCCGGCAAAGAGGTGGCTCATAAACACCGTGTTGCAGCGGTTCGTGGCTTCAGGCACCATGGCGAGACAACCGCTTTGGTTGCTCAATTGATGGCATT
>CAVHNN010000078.1:0-4377 GCA_963637465.1 Paludibacteraceae bacterium | reverse complement strand
ATGAAGTCCCTTGCGGTGCGTCCGGTCTCTGTCTTGACCAGTTCACCGAAATATTTGGTCGAATAGCAGCATTTGTCTGCAAAGTAAGCGACCGTAGGAAGCCCTTCGCCTTCGGCGGTCTCCGCCAGGTAAGAATCAAGCAAGGACGAGAACTTCCTTACCACCGAGTGGTTTATCTCCTCGCGGGTAATGAACTGCCTGTCATAGAAACGAAGACAATAATTCAGAAGCAACTCGATGTTGCTCACTATGAGTTCACGCGAATGTTTGTCTATGCTCCGGTGAAGTTCCTGATCGATAAGGCCAAGCACACCACGGAAAATCTCTATCTCACCGGCGGAAAGATGCAGAGCCTCATCAGAAGTATATTCGAAAAATTCGTAGCGGTCAATATTCCTGCCGAGCGCAGTGCGTGCAAGCAGGTCAGGATGAAACACCAGAGCAGTCCATTTCGGGTACCTTACATCAGGATTGGCTTCCACTCTGACGCTCTGGCCCGGGGCGAAACTGGTCACCGTCATCTCATCGAAGTCATATTCGGTAAGACCATAAGTGAGTTTACATCCCTTATTCTCCTTCAAGAACAAGGCATAAAGCCCATAATGATAGACCCCCTCCGTTATATCGTGCTTGCGGTCAAAACGCACCACACTCACCTGAGGATGCAAGGTTTCAAAACCGTAATAGTCGTTAAACTCCTGCACAGTGTTGAAATACAACTCTTTCATATATCATTTTTCAAAAAACGCCAAATCTTTGCACAAGCACAAAGTTAATCATTCCTGCCAATGACATCAATCACATCCTCTGCAATCTGCTGCGCCATGAGCCGATTCTCCCTCAGCAGCTCCTCCACGATATAGTGATCCTCAAAGCGCTTGCGCTGGCCCCTGACAAGAACCTTCATCCCGCTGTCACCGTAGTACCTCGCAATCTTTTCTCCCCATCCGCCGTCCACCTGACCGTCCTCGAGAGTTACGACAAGCTCGTGATCTTTTTTCAAGGCTTCAAGAGTTCCGGTGTCAAGTGAGGTGATTATTCTCGGATTAATAAGAGTCGCTTCAACCCCGCGCTCTCCAAGCAGGTCACAGACCTCCTCTGCCTTCTGATAATAACTTCCAAGACCTATAACCGCCACTCTGCTACCCCTACGGGTGATTTCATACTTCGGGGCAGACCAGTCGACAGCCTCCGTCCGGACGCCGGAACGCGAAATGACGCCGTTAACGGGCACACGGATTGCGACAGGATGCTCCCTATAAGCTATGGCCCAGTCAAGCATGGCAAAATATTCTTCGCGGCAGGAAGGTGCCAGATAGATGAGATTCGGGATATTGGCAAGCAGTGTAATGTCGTAAAAACAGGTATGGGTCACGTCGTTCATACTTTCGATTCCACCCCAGAACACGAGCATCAGAGCCGGGTTGTCGTTGATGCAAAGATCCTGCGAAAGCTGGTCATAGGTTCTCTGAATGAATGTACTGTAAACTCCCCAGACAGGTTTTCCGCCACGTCGTGCTATTCCTGAAGCCATAGCGACCGCCGTTTCCTCAGCTATACCCACATCAAGGAATTGTCTTCCAGCCTGTTTCCTGCGCTCTTCAGTAAATCCGAACACGGTAGGCGTGCCGGAAGTAATTGCCACAAGCTGCGGATGTGACGGCATCTTTTCAAGAAGATAACGGGCCGTAAGATCACTGTAATCTTCTCCCTCGAACTTGAACTTCGCCTCGCCGGTCTCAATGTCGAACGGCGCACCATAATGCCACTTTTCCTTATTTTCCTCCGCATACTTCAATCCTTTGCCTTTCAGAGTATTGATGTGCACCACGACAGGGTGGTCCGAATCCTTTACCTTCTCGAAAGCGGTAATTAAAGAGGCTATGTCATTTCCATCCGGGACATATAGATAATCCAGCCCCAAGGCCCTGAAAAGGTTGTTTTCCGCCTTTCCATCAGTTTCACGGAGCAACTGGAGGTTTCTGTACAGACCGCCGTGGTTCTCCGCTATTGACATCTGGTTGTCATTGACAATTATGATGAAATTGCTCCGCAGCTCAGAGCCGGCGACATTCAGTCCTTCAAATGCCTCGCCTCCACTGAGCGAACCGTCTCCGATCACGGCTATGATATTTTCCCTACCTCCCGCGAGGTCGCGACCCTTGGCAAGCCCGCAGGCGAGGCTGACCGATGTCGAGGTGTGTCCGATGACGAAATGATCGTGCTCGCTCTCCGAGGGTTCACTGTAGCCCGTCACATCGTCATAATGCCCCTGCTCCATGAACGCCTGTTTCCTGCCGGTCAGAATCTTGTGCGCATAGCTCTGGTGAGAAACGTCAAAAACGAACTTATCTACCGGGGAATTGAATACATAGTGCAGCGCGACGGTCGCCTCCACCATTCCCAGGTTCGGGCCCACGTGACCGCCGTGATTGCTCAATTTTTCAATCAGAAAGTGCCTCACTTCGTCGGCAAGAATGTTCAACCCTGCGATATCCAGTTTCTTGACATCCGAGGGACCGTTGATATTCTCAAGATACATAGTGTGTTGTATTTTTTATCCGTATGCAAATTTACTTTCTCATAATGCGCGAAGCCATACCGGCAATACGGAAGATATTACCGGAATTACGCATTATCGGAAAAGAATATCCCGGAAGAAACGGAAAACGACCGTAAATAAAAGAAACGGGAACCGTACAGTATCATTTCACAAAATTATTGCGTAAATTTGAGGATGTTACCGGTACACCAGACTTACAAAATATCAGTTAGAATGAAAAAGTTGTTATCAATCATCGCTTTCAGCCTCCTTACACTGAGCCTTTCCGCACAGGAAGAGGCGCGCTGGATCAGGAAAAGCAACATCTCTGCTGACGGGCAAAGCATAGCCTTCAGCTATCAGGGAGACATCTTCACGGTTCCCGCCACAGGAGGGACCGCGCGTCAGATCACGGTCAATTCGGCCTATGACTCCGATCCTCTCTGGACAGCAGACGGAAAGAACATCGTCTTCAGCTCATATCGCGAAGGAAGCAAAGACATCTGGGTTGTCCCTTCTGAAGGAGGCAAAGCCAAAAGACTGACCGATTTTCCGGGAGCCGAGACTCCCCTCTTCGTATCAGACGAAGGCCAAGTTTATTACTATGCCAACATCCAGGCCGACCCCGCTTACGGAGACTACCCTTGGACGGCACAGGTATACACCGTGAACATCAACGACGGCAGCTCGTCGCTTTTCACCTCCCTTCCTATGATGAATCTCTCCATCAATGCCAATGAGATCATCCTCTACGAAGACTACAAGGGATACGAAGACCCTCTGCGCAAGCACCACACATCTTCCGTAACGCGCGACATCTGGAAATACCTTCCAAAGAAAAACCAATACCAGAAGATAAGCCGCTTCGCAGGAGAGAACCGTAACCCTGTATTCGCCTCAAACGGAGAAGATTACTACTACCTCTGCGAGCAGGGAGGAAACTTCAATGTGTGGCGCTCCAACATCAATACGCCTGAGGCGGCCTTCCAGGTCACGAGCCTTCCCACCCATCCGGTAAGGAATCTTTCCATTTCGAATGATGATAAATTGGCATTCTCATATAATGGAGATCTTTATACCTGCACCCCCGGCGAGCAGCCGGTAAAGGTGAACGTGAACGTGGTTCTCGAAGGTAACGACCGCGAACATATCTACCGTAATATCAGCACCGGGGCCAATGACCTCTCGGTAAGTCCTAACGGAAAGGAAATCGCCATCGTGGCGCACGGAGACGTGTTCGTGATAGCTCCTGACCAGAAAGCCACCAAACGTATCACCGACACTCCGAGCCAGGAAAGAAACGTATCCTTCTCCAAGGACGGGCGCACACTTTACTACGCGGCGGAAAGAGACGGCAACTGGGGCATATGGAAGGCGGAACTCACCCGCAAACAGGACAAATACTTCACTTTCTCTTACGATATCAAGGAGAGCCTGTTCACCACCAAGGGGCAGACTTGTTTTCAGCCGCTCGTTTCACCTGACGGCAAATGGGTGGCGTTCCTCAGGGACCGCACGGAGCTTGTAATCAGAAGCACGGAGAAAAACGAGGAACATTCGCTTCTTCGCGGCGCCAACTACTCCTATACCGATGGAGACCAGTCATTCGAATGGTGTCCTGACAGCCACCACATATTGTGCGACTACCAGGCCAACGGCGGATGGAACAACACCGACATCGCTCTCATAGACATAGACACGAAGGAAGTCACGAACCTCACCCGGAGCGGATATAACGACACCAATTTCCACTGGATACTTGGCGGAAAGGCCATGATGTGGATGTCAGACAAATACGGATACCGCAGCCACGGAAGCTGGGGCTCCGAGTACGA
>CAVHNN010000077.1:0-4535 GCA_963637465.1 Paludibacteraceae bacterium | reverse complement strand
CCGTCATGCTCCGGCGGTGTGTGGAATAGTAATTGGCAGGCAGACTCATTGCAAATGACCCTGCTGTCCTTCTGATGGTGGTACTGCCGCCCTCGTTTCTTGTTACGTGGTTCCCCTCTATCCTAATTTTGTGTCGCGTTGAGATAGAGTTTTCGAGTAGGTGTAGACATTTTCTCAAAATATTACGAGTATTGTGAGAAGAATGCTTCCTCGAATTCATCCGGCCAATGTGCCTTGAGGTATGCGATGCGCCAGGCGGTTATGCTTTCGCTGACGGAGCGTGCACGGCAGATTTTGTCCAGTTTGTCCGTGTGCTTTTCTTCGAATTCCTTTATGATGGAATCCGTCTTCTCGCCGCAGTGCTTTCTACGCGTAAAATCCGGAATAAGATTCTTCAATCCGGAATATTCAAGCGCATACAATGTCGTCAGGTCTTCGAGGCTGTCCGGTTTTAACTCGCGGAGCCACTCCTGCTCCCACGGACTGTCAAATTGGGGGATACCGTCCGTATCTCCTTCCCTGAAGATATTCATTGCCTTTTTATCGCCAAAAGGAATTTCGCTCAGGTCAATGCTCACCCCATGTTTCTCTCTGATTATGGATAGGCATCGTTTCACATCCGATAAAAAAGGGACTCTTACGAGATGTAACACGGCGGTCCCGGATTTTTTCAGATTTTCCCTGTCATACTGTAATGCGGTAACGGTATTCTTTTCTGCGAGACCCCATGATCTTATCTTCGTTTTCGGAAGAAAACTCATTGATGCACCTTCGCCTATCGCTATCGTAGACGGATCAGTCTCTGTGGCATAGATTGTCCCCTCCAATTCGGCGGCCACATCTATAATCTTTTTTTTGATTTCGCTGCTTCTGTTGTAGAAGCGCTTGAAGCCGGCATCATATCTGAGACAGTTTTTGATGGTGAAAGGCAGCATTCTGCCTGTGGAATCATAAATATCCGCGGGAAGAAGTGATGTCATATTGTCGGTTTCTTCAACCGACAGTCCGAAAGCTCTTGCGGCATCTTTCAATCCGATGCGTTTTTCAAATGAAGTAGCATAGAAGACATTCTCCGTCCCCAGCATCCGTTCAAGGTGCCTTACGAGTTCTGCTTGAGAAAACATTTCCACATCAATGGCGAAGCTCGGAATGTCTGTCGCGTCCTTATTGCAGAATTCATCGGCAAGCAGGCGGAATTCGAACGGGTCGTGTTCACTAATTCCCAGACACCAGTTGATCAGCCGGCAGGAGGCTCCCCAACGGCCTCCGTTATCCATTAATATCCCATTTGCCTTAGCCCAGGAAACAAGTTCCGAGCATATCAGGAAATAATCGGCGCAGTCCTTTTCTTTAATGACATTTAGTTCATAGTCCAGTCTTTGCTTCGCGACAGGTGGGATATTGTTTTCAAAACGCGCGGATAGACCATTCAACGCAAGGCCTTTCAAATATTCGAAGGCGGATTCATAAGCTTTGGGAAGCGGAAATCCGGGGAAACGGATGCTGTTGTCTATTTCATATCTTTCCACTTTATCCACAATTTCTTGTGTGTTGAAAATAGCTTCCGGGTGACCGGGAAACAAGTCAAGCATTTCCTGCTCACTTTTGATATACTCCTGCCCGGAACTGCGAAGTCGTTTTCTGTCTTTGAAGAAAACATTATGACTCAACGAGCAGAGACAGTCGTAGGCAAGCCCCTGCTCATTACGCGCGAAACGCACATTGTTGGTTGCTATGACTTTTATACCGGTATCAGCAGCCAACGCCCATATCCCGTCCAGGATCGTTTGATGTCTCGTTTGATTCTTCGGATTATTATAGGGGCAGGGCGATGCCTCCAGATAAAAATCGTCCGCGAAGGTATTTCTATACCAATCGATTGCCATCTCTGCGCCAACCGGATCCCCTTCTGTTATCTTTTGTGCAATTACGCCGTCCGTGCAAGCGGACAGGCAGATAAGTCCTTCGCTATGGGATGCAAGAAATGTTCGGTCGACGCGCGGTTTGCCCCACGTCATAGACAATTGTGCTTCTGTCGCTATGCGGCATAGGTTAAGATATCCTTTATAATCCTTTGCGAGAAGAATGGCACTAGATCTCTCCACAATTATTTCGCATCCGGCAATCGGTTTGATTTCCGGATATGATTTTGCGAGATGGAAGAAGAGCGGAATGCCGCACAGATTGCCGCTGTCAGTAAGAGCCATCGCTGTCTGTCCCAATTCTTCGGCGCGGGAAAAGATGTCTTCAAGAGAAGACATTCCTTCATAGAAGGAGTAAACAGAATGCAGATGAAGATGTGAGAAAGTATTCATAAGACATTGTTTTTCAGCGTGATTAATAGAGAGCTGGCCTGTCCGTGAATCCGGTGAGGCAGAACAGTTCCATATCGTTGTCGTATTCCGATTCGCCGGTGAAGAAGCCGTTTCGGTCCGGAGTTTCGCAGACTTTATGGTATTTCAGTTCCATACCTTTTCCGATGAATCTGTCACGGATCGGGATGGACTCAGTTCGTATGTCGCAGTCGAATTTTCTCTCAATCCGTCTTCGCCACGGAATGTCCTCGTCTTCATCTCCCGACGTGCTTAGGCGCATCCATTGTTCAACCGTCAAAGAGGCCGGCTTGTTTGCAGCGATAAACTGTTTTACCTCCCCGAATTTTTCTTCATCGAGATTTGCGAAGTGCAGCAGACGCGCCTTGAGTTTGGATAGAGGTACATTGAACAGATTTGGATCGGGAATCCCGCCCGTAATATTGCATTCTTCAATCAGAGACTTCAGAATGTCGATTGTTGAGATTTCCATTTTGTTTACAAGCTCCATAAGTTCTTCGGCAAGCGAATTGTCCCGTAGGGTCTCGTTAATCACTTCCCTGATGGTGTCCAGGCCAAGATTGCTGAACTCTTTGATATATCTTATTCGCCCGGGGCGACCGAGCAGATTGTCGTCAAGAGACAGGGAGTTTGTTGTCAGTATGTACAGTTTCCGCCGGCAGTTATACACTCCGTCTATCATTTTAAGCAGGACTTCTTGGTCGTCGTCAAAGGTCTTTTCCGCCTCATCGATAAGTATTACCGCTTCGAAATTGAGCGACTGTATAAATCCCAGCAGTCCCTCGCATGGATGGGATATGATTATTGTCGGCAGCCCGAGCCTGTTGCAGAGCTGTTTGGCGGCGATGGTCTTGCCCGTTCCCTTTATTCCATTGAATATGACTCCGAGATTCTTCCCCGATTGCCGGAATATGTCGGATTCCCATGTGTGGATAATCCGGTCGTTGATGTCATTGCCCTCAGAACCATATATCTTAAAGTTGAAGCTGAATGCCTCCGCTATCTTTTCAAGTCCGAGTCGGTTCGTTCTCGGGTCTTCGGCAATTCTGAACACGCCGCTGCCGGGAGTCGTCAGCAGGGTGGCTGAACCGGGAATAGGGAAAAGCGTGCCACCTTCGTTAATCCATTTCTGGTCATTAAGGTAGTTCATTGAGGCCAATTCGTCATCCGCTTCCGAACCCGGTCGGGACAGAACATAATATTCCAAATCTACCGTCTTTCCGTCGTATTTGCACCCCGTGTCTTTTTGGGTATGGTGAAATTTGAAACCGCTCTTAAGGGCTACCTTTCTGGACGCATCGTTGTCAGGTTCGAGGTAAATGGTGAGCTTGTCCGCCTTTCTCCGGACGAAGAGATAGTTTTTCAAGCACGCAAGAGCCTCAGTCATATAGCCGTAGCCTTGAGATGTCTGTTCGATGAAGTAGCAGATGTAATAGTTCAGCATCGTCCCTTGAGGGGTGCAGATCTCATCGGGAGTGAGGATGATGACACCAATTATTCTGCTCTCCGGCGCATTGGCAGAGATGACGAACATATTGTCTGTACGCATCGCCCATCTGATTTTTCCTTCGGCTTCGCTTCTGTCTTCCATTTTCTTGAAGCCAGTGCGCTCGGCGAGGGCGCGGTTGCTCATAATCCGGAATACCTGCTCGGTATCTTTTTTTAAAGGCGTGGTGATTGCCAGCCTGTCTGTAGTTAAATTTACCATATTCTGTGTGATTTATGTTGCCATTGAAAGCGAAAGCTGCCCTGAATTATTCAAGACAGCTTTTGAAACTTGCGGTATAATTATACACGGAAAATCAAAATTTTTTACTCTTTACCGGACCCGCCGGTCGAAATATTGTAGCAGACCGGCCTTTACCTGTTCAGTTTTCGATGGCAATAATTGGGTTATCGGAGGTAAAGGCAAACATTAAAGTCGCAAAAATCTGGAGGTGCGCTTGGCTGAAAGTGCATTATCCGGTAGAGCATGCCGCGTCTTACAGTCTATTGGAGGCTGGTGGTGAGACGGCCGTCGCCAAATTAGGGAAAGACTTTCCGCCAAATTACTGAATAAATTTACGCCGAATTACTGAATTTATCGGAATAAGCATTATCTTTGCATCGTTAAAACATTAAGATATGGACGGTTATAGGAGAAGGATTGACCTTCCCTGAGAATGGTTGACACTTTAGAGGTTGTTTAACTGATCTTCTTTA
>CAVHNN010000076.1:0-4594 GCA_963637465.1 Paludibacteraceae bacterium | reverse complement strand
CGTGACGGGAGTGGACCTGGACAGAGGCCGCATCTCGCTCAGGCTGCTGAAGTGAAGAGGGCATCTGGAATATGCCGCAGAGGATTGCCGTATGCGAACCAATGAATCGCCTGAATTCTGTCCAGTATGCAGGCGGGCAATAGTGGAAATGATTCTTTATCTTACGGAACCGGAGCATTGAGCCTTTCTCCTTCTGGCTCGCCAGAGTGTAGAGAAGTGGTAAGTCCAGTCCTCCTGCGAAATCTCGCGCAGTTCGCTGCGGTAGGCGAGTTCAGCCTGCGTCATATGGTAACAGTTGTGCAGTCACACAACAAAAAAGAGCGAGTATCGCTACCCGCTCCAAATGTTTTCACAACGGAATAATCCTTATTATGAATTGCTTCTTTTTGTCCTGCGAAGGTAGTGAATCTTTATCAGATTACAATATATGTTTGTAAATTTGTGGGACGAACCAACAGATAACACTTATGAAGAGAGTCTTAGGCCTTGATCTAGGAACGGCCAGCATTGGTTGGGCCATTGTGAATCAAGCAGAAACGGCAGGAGAGAAATCCTCGGTCATACGCGCTGGAGTGCGGGTGAACCCGCTCACTTCAGACGAGAAAGACAGTTTCGAGAAAGGCAAAGCAATAACCACCAACGCCGACAGACGTCTCAAACGCGGTATGCGCAGAAACCTCCAGCGCTACAAACTACGTCGAGACCACCTTATATCTGTGCTTCGTCGCGAAGCTTGGATTGGGGAGGATACGCTGCTTTCCGAGCAGGGAGCAGCATCGACCTACCAAACTTACAAACTTCGTGCGGACGCTCCGGAAAAGGAGATTTCCCTTGAGAATCTGGCTCGTGTACTACTGATGATCAATCGCAAGCGCGGTTACAAGAGCAATCGGCGCACAGATACCGGAGACGAGGGACATCTCATTGACGGTATGGAAGTTGCGCGGACTCTGTACGAGGAGGGACTGACCCCGGCACAATACTCCCTGCGGCAGCTTGAGCGCGGCTTCAAAATCACCCCTGATTACTATCGTTCCGACCTTTTGCGGGAATTCGAAAGCATCTGGACAAGGCAGGCCGCTTTCCGTCCGGAAATTCTGACTGACGATTTCAAAAATAGCATCGAGGGGGATTCGAGAAACAATGTTTCCAAAAAGTTTCTCAGCAAATACGGTATCTATACCGCCGACAATAAGGGGAAAGACAAGAAGCGCGTAGCTCTGGAGTGGAGAGTCAATGCTCTGACCGACAAGCTCGAACAGGATGTTCTCGCCTATGTGATTGCCGATCTTAAAGGCGAGATTCAGAACGCCGGCGGATACCTCGGTGCGATAAGCGACCGCAGCAAGGAACTCGTCTTCGCCGGGCAGACAGTCGGGCAGTATCTGTATCGGCATATTCAGGACGACCCGAACTACAGCACCAAGAACCAGATTTTCTATCGTCAGGACTATCTGGACGAGTTCGAAAAGATTTGGGAGTGCCAAAGGAAGTTCCATCCGGAACTTACCGATGAACTCAAATCCGAGATAAGGGATGTCGTCATTTTTTATCAGCGTCGGCTCAAATCTCAGAAGAATCTGATAAGCTTCTGTGAATTCGAACATAGGGAAATAGAAGTCGGAGCAGGCGACAGGAAAAGAGTGAGGGCCGTCGGGTGCAGGGTCGCTCCGCGCTCTTCGCTCCTGTTTCAGGAATTCAAAATATGGTCGGTACTGAACAACATCACGCTCAAGAACAAGCTGACCGGAGAATCCCGACCGCTCACCTCTGATGAGAAGAAAATTATTTCTGACACTCTCAATATACGGGAGAAACTTAAGTCTTCAGATATGCTTCGTCTGCTCGGGTGCAAGCCGAGCGGGTTCGAGGTGAATTATCCTGAGATCCAAGGTAATCTCACGATGTCCGCATTCTACCGAAAGTTCATTGAGATTGTCGCCGCTTCCGGAAACGGTGAATTCGACATCACCAAGCTCCCATACGACAGGGTACACGAGATTGTCGAGGAAGTGTTCGGGGCGCTCGGATTCAACACGGACATCCTGTCATTCGACCCGTCCCTTGACAAGGAAAAATATGAGCGTCAAGCGCTGTTCAGGCTGTGGCATCTGCTGTATTCCTACGAGGGCGACAATTCCGCAACCGGAGATGAAAGTCTGATACTTAAGATTTCGGAGATAAGCGGAATGCCGGCAGAATATGCGCGTCTGCTGACTTCAATCAGATTCGTGCAGGATTATGCCTCATTAAGCCACAAAGCTATGAGGAAGATTCTCCCCCATCTCAAGAACGGATGTACCTACGATGTCGCCTGTTCCCTTGCCGGATACAATCATTCGGCATCGTTGACTTCAGAGGAGAATGCGGAGCGGGAGTTGAAAGACAGGCTCGAAGTGCTGCCCAAAGGGGCATTGAGGAATCCTGTGGTTGAGAAAATCCTCAACCAGATGGTAAATGTCGTGAACGCCCTCTGCGACGAATACGGCAAGCCGGACGAAATCCATATCGAAATGGCGCGCGAACTCAAGCAGAGTGCACGTCAGCGCGACAAGACCACAAAGGACATCGCCGAAAGGACAAAGGACAATGAGGAGATAAGGAAGATACTTGGAAACGAATTCCATCTTACGTATGTCAGCGCTGCGGATATCCTGCGTTATAGGCTTTATGAAGAACTTAAGCCGAACGGTTATAAGACACTTTATTCGAACCAATATGTGCCGCGAGACTTGCTTTTCTCCAAATCCATTGACATAGAACATATTATCCCGCAGGCTCTGTTGTTCGACGACTCCTATGCCAACAAAACGCTCGAGTTCAGGGATATCAATCTCGAGAAAGGCAAGGAGACCGCTTGTGATTATGTCGCGAAAAAATACGGCGTGGACGGTCTTAACGAATACAAGTTGAAGGTCAACGACTTGATGGACAAGGGCGCAATTTCGCGAAAAAAGGGAGAGCGCCTGTTGATGACACGGGGTGAAATTCCCTCTGACTTCGTGAACAGAGACTTGACCAACTCGCAGTATATCGCCAGAAAGGCAGCGGAGATTCTCCATCAATGTGTCCGCACCGTCGTGCCGACCAATGGCAGCATCACCGCAAGGCTGCGCGAAGAGTGGCAGCTGGTAGACATAATGAAAGAGCTGAATTTTGCCAAATACCGTCAGGCCGGGAGAACATATTCAGTTGAAAAGTCTGACGGCCGGAGACTTGAAAAAATCGACAACTGGACTAAACGCAACGATCATCGCCATCACGCGATGGATGCCCTCACCATTGCCTTTACCCGTCCTGCCCATATTCAGGTACTTAATTCTCTCAACGCCGCAGAAGGAACCGAGGACTATTCCCTTAAGATGAAGATGACGACAATGGTCGGCAGGAAGCGCATATTTACACCTCCGATGCCTCTCGACGATCTGCGACCTGCATTCAAGAATGCTCTGGAATCCACCCTCGTCTCCATCAAGGCCAAGAACAAGGTCGTGACGAAAAGCGTAAACAGGACCAAGGGGGCGCACGGCTCCTCACTCAGCGTAAGTACTTTGACCCCTCGCGGTCAATTGCATAAGGAACAGGTTTACGGAAAGCATAAGGTTTATGAAACCTTCGAGGTCTCGCCAGGCTCCAAGATGACGGCCGAAATTATTGCCTCCATCGCTTCCAAGTCGGAAAGGATTGCGCTGATGAGCCGGCTGGAAGAGTTCGGCGGAGATCCGAAGAAAGCGTTTACGGGCAAGAATGTCCCTGACACATTGCCGGCCAAGGTCAAATGCGTTCGAATGAAAGACATGTACAGTATCCGCAAAGAGATTGCTCCGGACCTCAACATCGATAAGGTGACGGATGCCCGGGTGAAGAAGATACTGCAGGACAGGCTGGAAAGATTCGACAACAATCCCCAAAGGGCATTCGTCAACCTTGATGAAGACCCTATCTGGTACGACAAGTCGCGTGGCGTGAAGCTGAAGAGAGTGACAATTGAGGAGAATTTCGATCTCTACGCCATCAGAAACAAACGCGACAAGGACGGACAGCTTATGTTGGACATCAATGGGCACCCTATCCCGAACGATTACGTGAATCTGCGCAACAATCACCACATCGCGATTTATCGGGATGCCGATGGCCTTTATCAGGAGCAGGTGGTATCTCTGATGGAGGCCTTACAACGCAAGTTGGCAGGAGTACCTGTGGTCGACCGTGATTTCAAGAAGGATTTGG
This sequence comes from Paludibacteraceae bacterium, assembly GCA_963637465.1. Taxonomy (GTDB): domain Bacteria; phylum Bacteroidota; class Bacteroidia; order Bacteroidales; family UBA932; genus Cryptobacteroides. The sequence continues at coordinate 364 of CAVHNN010000076.1, read as the reverse complement.
GCTGGTCTTTCGTCTTCAGCATGAAAATCAATGAGATGTTCGTCTTCCCGAATCCTGCGACAGGCTTCTGTCCCGAGGACATTGATCTCACGGATTCCGCCAACTACGCGGAGATCAGTCCTAATCTTTTCCGAGTACAAGAAATAAGCAGCAAAGATTATCGGTTCCGACATCACCTTGAAACATTGAATGAGAATACTCCGGAATTGAGAGATGTCACCTGGAAGAGAATCAGAAGCCTCAAATTCTTAAGCGGTGTAGTCAAGGTCAGGATTGACCACATCGGCAGAATCGTGGCCATAGGAGAGTATTGATATGATTAAGAGAACTCTGTATTTCGGCAATCCTGCCTACCTCTCCCTTG
>CAVHNN010000075.1:0-4647 GCA_963637465.1 Paludibacteraceae bacterium | reverse complement strand
GGGCAGGTATGCCGACTTCTTATCCCGGCATACTTCTCCAAACTAAAACAGCGTCTCATCCTTCACCTCCCCATTTCCGTTGTCCATACTGTCCATTCCGTCCACGGGACTGGACACCGTGGACGATGTGGACACCGACGATTTCTTCACCAGATTGCCGACAAGGCTCTTGCTTATGCCAAGTGCCTGGGCGATGTCCCGGTAGGACTTACCCTTATCGACAAGCGCCATCACATTTTCCAGCAGAGTGTTCTTCTCCTTGTCGTCAGACTCTTTCAGATGCTCCTTCTCGTTGGCGAAACCCTTGAACTCGAAGCGCACGTTCTCCCTGTCGTGGACAATCTCGTAGAGGATGACATTGTCGCCGTCGTACCTGTAAGCCCCGGCCCTGACCTTGACCTGCTTGACATACCTCAGACTCTCGTCTCGTGCGGACTTTCCGATTGCGAACACGGAGTCGAAGAAATTGTAGAGCTTCTTGCTGCCGGCAAGGTCGTTCTGGGTTATCGGGCTTGTCAGACTCCGCTTCGGAGTGTGCGCTATTATCAGCAGGCTCCAGCCGTACTTCTTCTTCAGGTTCATCAGACTGATCATAAACAGTCCGGCCACATCGCCCTTCTCGGAATTGTTGCAGAGATAGGTGAGATTGTCGATAATTATGACCTTTGAACCCGTGGAAAGCGCGGCCTCCTCGATGTTCCGGATGATTTCCTCCTCGAAATTCTTCAGATTCATCTTCTCCGGATTGATTTCGGCGCGGGTGAGAGCCTCCGGGAACTGGTAGAGTTTTCCGTTGGCCGGGTCAGTGTAGCGCAGCTGGAACTGCTTGTCAGAGAGTTCGCAGTCCACATACAGCACATTCCGGGTCTGCGCGATGTCATCCGCCATCTGCACGGCGTATATGCTTTTGCCCAGATTGGAATCGGCGAACAGGCAGCAGACCTCTCCTTCGTACCACAGCTCGTGATACAGATTCACAGGGTCGGGTCGCAAGGCGGCCTCCTGCAAAGTCCTGTTGGCAGAGCGTAGTGTCAGCATACCGAAATCACGGCTTCCGACCTTAGCCTCCACCTCGCTTCTGATTCTCTCCACCGGACTGTCTTCGATATTCGCTGTCATCTTCGCCCCTCCCTTTTGGAATTGACGAAGCGGACACTCTCCTCATAGAGTTCCTCTCCGGTCTTGTGGTATGCTCCCATAAGCCAGCTGTCAATCTCCGATTTCAGGAAGCGGAGCCGTTTCCCGTCCTTGTGATAGGGGATTCTGCGGAGAGTGACCCAGTCATAGACAGTCTTCTTCGCAGGCCTGTCCGGATGGTAGTCCCTGAGTTCATCGATGTTCATCCATCTGTCCGGCTCGTCTGGGTGACTGTTCATCCCGGCAAGGCTGTTCTCGATTTTCTCAACCTTCTCCAGAAGAATTGACACCGCGCTCGGCAGTGTCTCGAAAGTAATGTCCGTCATAATTCATAATCCCCGCACGGAATAACCTCGCTGCATATCGGTCCCTGCGGGGTTCAGAACGCAGACGGCTTGCAGCATATCTCCGTCTCCGCATTCTGACGGCACAAAGGTGGCACAAAGCGGAACTTGAACCGGTCCTGTAACCGGTTACAGATTACCGGATGCCGGCGCTTAGTCTGTCTTCTATCCCGAGACTCTCCAGAGTGAGGTTCACTTTGTCAATCTCCGCCTGATGTCTTTTCGACAGGGGAGAGTTGTCAGAAAGCCTCTGGCGTATCTTGTCTTTGGAATAGTTTGTTACCAGGGAAATCAATGTAGCCATCTTCGTGTTGTCGGCATAACCGGCGATGTTGGCCTTTTTCAGAAGAATGAGCAGAAGGTCCGTCGCCACACCCAGGCACAGGTATTTCTTGCCGGAACTCTCGCAGACGGAAACTGCCGCAATAGTGGACCTCTCCTCGGCGGCCCTTATCTTCTCAATCCAGTTGTTGTCCTGGCGTGCCACGAGCGTGCGCAGCAGATTGAACATCTGCATCTGGACGGAAGTCTGATAATTGTTGATTTCGCCCATAATGTCTGATATCTTCAGGAACCGTTCCCCGTCCTGTCCGGCCCTGAGCCTGGCGTTCTCATTCTCAAGAGTGGCTATGCGCAACCGCATCTCCGACACCTGCCTTGCAGATGCCAGAGCCTGTAAAGCTCTATGAATCAGCATAACTTACTCCTTGTTCGTTCCGTCAAGCCTCAACCTCTCCGCAGCCTTCCGCTTGCTGGAGTCCACGATGTCGGCATAAATCTGTGTGGTGGAGACATTTGCGTGGCTCAGCATATGCTGGACGGTGTAGATGTCCGTCCCCGATGCCACCTGCAAAGTGGCGAAAGTGTGCCGGAAACAGTGGAATGTGATTCTCTTCCCGTCGATTCCGGCCGATTTCAGCCAAGTTTGAAGCTTGTGCTGCGTCATCTGACGGGTCAGACCCTTGAACACGAGTCCCTCTCCCGGCTCGCCGCAAAGCAGATAAGCCTCGCCGCTGATCGGGAGCGTGCTTTCCGCATCGGTCTTCTCGGAGCGGAACCGTATGCACCATCCTCCGTCGGGCGATTTTTGAATATTATCCCATCTCAACTCAAGAATATCGCTGATTCGCAGCCCCGTAAGACAGCTGAACAGGGATGCCGCCTTGAGCACAGGTTCGCCGCAGGGCGTGGCGGCAAGAGCCTTAAGCTCGTCGAATGTCAGGTATTCCCGTCTGTTCTCGATGGTCTCTATTCTTTCGAGGTCATCGTTGAGGTTGTCCGTGAGATACTTGTCGCGGTAGGCGATTTTCAGAAGAGCTCTGAATGTGCTCCAGTATCCGGCGGCCGAGTTGCGCGTGAGAGCCTTGTCCCCGTTGCGCAGCTGCTTCGCCTCCATCAGATACTTCCGGAATCCGTCGCAGAACTGCACGGTCACTTCCCCCATCCGGCAGTGCCCCTTGCAGTAGAGGGCGAAGTGGTCATACACCCTCATCCATTTTTGGTCGCGGTCCGGAAGCAGGTTGCGGAAATATTCCAGAAAATCCATCTTGCGCACATTCTTGTCGAGAAAACCGTATTGCCCCCTCATAAGCGAGACCTCCCGCTCGGCGCGGATGGCCTCCGCCTGCATCAATTTTTCCTTGTTGGCGCGTTTCTCATAGCCCTCGCGCGGATTCTTGGCGAGATAGATTCCAAGATAGTCGTGGCGCACATATTCGCGGGTGCGTGGATCCCGCACTGGAGGATAATAGTCCAGGTAGAGTGTGATTTTCCCGCTCTTCAGCTCTCTTTGTCTCAGTGTTACTTTTGTAGCCATATCTTTCAATGTTTTAAGAATTTATGGACCTGTTTCCGGTGTCGTCCTTTCACTTCTTCCCCTTTCCGAAAATCCTGTCCAAATCCTCCCTGCTGTACCACATAAAGCCCTTGAGCTTCATCTTCCTGACTCCGAATCCGGCAGTCTCCTCGCTGAAACGCCTCCGCCCCACGTGGTAGGCCTTCAGCGCATCCTTGGCGCAGATATAATCCCTTGTGACATAGTCCGGCACATCCGGGCCGGTGCGATTGAAGAGCCTGTCCAAATCCGTCTTTCTGAAATATACGCTCACCCCGTCCCTGTGCCGCTGAATCCCCGCCGCATTCACCGTCTCATAGAAGCGTCCCTGGCCGATGCGGTAGAGCTTCTTGGCCTGGTCCACAGTGAGGAACTCCTCGTCCAGCTGCCCCTTGGAGAACCTCTCCAAGTCCCACTCTTTCCGGTTTATCAGAATCTGCCGCCCGACATTCATCTTTCCGATGGACTTTTTCCTTGTGAAATCGCGGATATGCTTTGCGCTCATTCCGGTCTTCTCCACAAGCTCCTCCACTGAATACCACTCGTCCCGATTGTATTTCACCGGGGCGGGGAAGAGCCTGTCCAGATCCGGCTTCGGAAAGAAATCCACGCCCTTGATGCGCCGTGGCCGTATTCCGGCTTTCCTTACAGCTGTGAAGAACTTGCTCCGCGACACTTTGTAAAGCTCCAGTGCTTCGTCCAGCTTGATCGGGACAGAGAAATCCCCGGTATTCGTTCCGGCTTCCATTCCGCTGTCCGCAATCAGTTCCGACACGGAGAGTCTCACCGTTCTGCTCGAAACCCTTATCGGATGCAGTTCCCCGGCGGCTATCCTTCTGTAAATCGTCGGACGGCTCACCTCCAGCATAAGCGCCGCATCCGTGATGGAGACATACCTGGCTCCGCGCTCCGCTCCCGAATCCGCCACAATCCTTTCCTCCACGGCGGATTCCCCGGCAAGTCTGCGCACAGTCCGCCGCTTCTCGTTCATCTTCTCCCTCCGGCACCTTTCGCAGCAGAACACCTGCCTTCCGAACTTCCGTTCAAAGACCCTCCCGCAGCATCGGCAGACCGCAGTCCCCAAAGTCCCCATAAAAACCCGTCAAAAGCCACGCAAAATTTCCAACCCCTCCGGAACGCACTTTCAGAGACCTCCGCACGGCACTAAAAGCCACTGATGTTGCCATTTTGTGTAAATCTACGTAAATCTGTGTAAACTCGTCCAATATGGCGGTACATTCCGGACACTTGAACCACCGTGGTTCAAATGTGGTTCAAAAGTACCCGAAATATCCCGAAAAACAAAGAAACAAGCCGAAAAGTTATCCACAC
>CAVHNN010000074.1:0-4856 GCA_963637465.1 Paludibacteraceae bacterium | reverse complement strand
AAGATTCTCAGATGCTCGAGGAGACCGTGGTTGTCGGATACGGCACGATGAAGAAATCCGACGTGACGGGCGCGATGGTCAGCGTCAAGGCCGAAGACCTCGTATCGAGGCCGACCAACAATGTATTCGAAGCTCTCCAGGGCCGGGCGGCCGGCGTGGACATCCGCACAAGCGAGCGTCCGGGAGAAGTCGGACAGGTGTTCATACGAGGAAGACGGTCACTCAACGCGAGCAGCGACCCGCTCTACGTGGTTGACGGCGTCCCTATGTTCAACGGTGCCCTCGAATCATTCAACCCCAACGATATAGAGTCCATTGAAGTCCTCAAGGATGCGTCGGCCACCGCAATCTACGGTTCGAGAGGTGCCAACGGCGTTGTCCTCGTCACCACCAAGAAAGGTAAGCAGGGACAGCTGCAGGTCAGCTACGCCGGCTCCGTCACAGTGGAGAAGATGGTAGACAAGGCGGAGTGGATGACTTCCGCCGAATACATCGACTGGAGGCGCGCGGCCTACTACAATCTCAACCCTACGTCTTACCCGAGTCCCGACAGCCCTACCTACGACAACGACTACCGGATCTTCAACGGAGGAGCCGACCCTTACGCATGGAGAAACATCGCCCAAGGCTGGCTCGACGGCAACACGAAATGGGACGGCAGCCGCGTCGCCACGACCGACTGGATGGGCCTCATACTCAAGCCGGCCGTCACGCAGGAGCACACAGTCAGCGCCGCAGGAGGCACCGACCGGATGCAGAACTACCTTTCCGTCGGCTACCTGAAAAACGAAGGCACCATTCGCGGACAGGGCTATGAGAGATTCACCCTCAAGACCAACAACGACTTCAAGCCTGTCAAGTGGCTCAACTTCGGCGCCAACATCAACGCGTCATACAGCGTGCAGAACTACGGTCTCTCCGGAGCGGGCAACTTCCAGGGCGGCAGCCAGAGCTCCGTCTACGGAGTAGCCACGCAGAACTATCCTTACGCAGTGCCATACGATGACGAGGGCAATCGCATAGAATTCCCTGGCGGAGACGACCGCGTAAAGAACCCTGTCGGGGAATGGGACTATCAGACCGACACCCGCAAGACGCTCCGCCTCCTCGGTGCCGCTTATGCGCAGCTCAATTTCGGAGACATCTGGTCTCCTCTCAAAGGACTCTCCTACCGGTTCAACTTCGGTCCCGACTTCAGTATGACGGACAGAGGCCTCTTCGTCGACGCCAAAAGCTTCAACCGCGCGGGAGCGAACTACGCCCTCAACAACAAGAGCCACAAGTTCTCCTGGACTCTCGACAATATGCTCACCTACAACCGCGAATTCGGCCGCCACGCCGTCGGAGTCACACTCCTCCAGACAGCGTCTGCCTATGAATACCGCGCGATGAACATGGATGCCGAGAACCTTCCTATCCCAGAAGCGCTGTGGAACAATATGGGCAGCGTATCAGCCCTCCGTTCATACGGCACCTCTCTGATTCAGCAGCAGCTCGAATCCTATATGGCCCGTCTCAACTATACCTTCGCCGAGCGCTATATGCTCACCGCCAGCGTGCGTACGGACGGTGCCTCGCAGCTCGCCGAAGGCCACAAGTGGGCGACCTTCCCTTCAGTAGCCCTCGGATGGAGAATCGACAAGGAGGACTTCATGCAGGGCATCTCCTGGCTTGAGCAGCTCAAGCTCCGTGCAGGATACGGCGTCACCGGCAATGCCGCCATCGACCCGTACAAGACCAAGGGAGCCATCGCGGGCCTCTACTACCCGTTCGGCAACAGCATCACACAGGGTTATATCGGATACGATCCGATGCTCAACGGCGGCTCGGCCATGAGGAATCTCCCTATGGCCAACGAGGAACTCACCTGGGAGAAGACGACGCAGTACAATGCGGGACTCGACTTCGGCTTCCTCAACGGCAGGGTCAGCGGCGTGTTCGACATATATAAGTCATACACCGACGGCCTCTTGATGCAGCAGAGCATCCCGGCCCTTCTCGGCTACACGACCACTTACAACAATATCGGAAAATCCGAGAACTTCGGATATGACATCTCCCTCAACCTCGTGCCGGTAAGGACAGGCGACTGGGAATGGACCGTCAACATCAACGCCGCCTACACGAAGAGCAAGATTGTCGAACTCTCCAACGGCAATGAAGACGATGTCAACAACGGATGGTTCATAGGGCAGCCTATCGGTGTAATCTACTCCTACGAGTCTCTCGGCCTGTGGCAGAAGTCCGATGCGGAGGAGATGGCCAGATTCAACGCGAACGGCAACAATTTCCAAGCAGGTATGGCAAGACCTAAGGACCAGGACGGCAACGACAAGATCGACGCCTACGACCGCGTCATCCTCGGCAACACCATGCCTCTCTGGACTATGGGCATCAACACCGGCGTAACATACAAAAACTGGGCTCTCGACGTGCAGCTCTATGGACGCTTCAAGTACATAGACTCCGGCGACGCCCCTTGGGTGGGAGGCCGCTACAATGTCCGCAAATACGACTACTGGACAGAGAACAACACCGGGGCCAAATACACGAAACCTATCTACAGTGAGGCCGGTGCCGACACATACTATCAGATTGTGGACATCGGCGACCGTTCATATCTCAAGATTCGCAACGTGTCCCTCTCATACACTTTCCCGGAAAAAATGCTCAAGAACTACGGAATCAGCAACCTCAGGCTCTACCTTCAGGCGAAGAACCTCGGTTCCATCTTCAACGGTTCGGAAGTGCGCGATATGGACACCAACCAGATGTACTACAACAGGGGCGTGACCTTCGGAGCCAACATCACTTTCTAATTCAGGAGGAAATACAATGAAAAATATCAAATATATCGCAGTGTCCGTCCTCGCTCTGGGAGCGGCGGTACCGACATTCAATTCCTGCAGCAAGGACTTCCTCAAAGAGGAGCAGACAACCGCACGCGACACCGACTATTTCAACACCGACGAAGGCCTTGAAGCGCTCAGCGTAGGCATTTACGACTATCTCCGCTGGTACTTCTGCAACGAGGCCGCATACAGCACCCTCAACTACGGAACCGATGAATACACAGTCGGGGCGGACAACTCCAACGGTATGTGGAACGACTACGGTTCGTCACTCGCCCCGTATGTTGCAACCGTCAACTCCAACACGGCCAAGGCCGAAACCGTGTGGGACTTCATGTACACCGGCATCAACCAGGCCAACATCCTCATAGACGGCATTGAGAGCGGCCGATACACGGGGGCGAAAAAAGGAGAAGTAGGCGGAACGGGATATTTCATCCGCGGACTCCACTATTACCATCTGGTCAGCCAATACGGAGGTGTGCCTCTCAAGCTTGAGCCTTCTTCCAGCGTCTCCTTCGAATTCGAGAGGACGACTGCAGAAGCCATCTACACGCAGGTCATCTCCGACCTCAAAAACGCATACGACCTGCTCCCGGAGACTGCTGCGGTCAACGGCAAGCTCACGAAGTCAGCGGCTGCGCACTTCCTCGCCAAGGCCCTCCTTTCAAGGGCTTCCGAGGTCAATGACAGCTGGAACTCCGCCACCAAGAGTCAGGATCTTGACGATGTCATCACCTACTCCAGCTATGTCATCGACCGCCACCCTCTCGCCGGCAACTACAAGGATCTGTGGGACTACACAGGTCCGGACTGCGAGGCTGAGAGCAACCCGGAGATTGTGCTGTCAGCCCAGTTCACTGCGGATGCCTCCACCTGGAACGTGGGCGGAACCATGTTCTTCTTCACCTGCTCACAGTACAGGGATCTCACCGGAATGTTCCGCGACGTGCCGGGAGGACGTGAGTACAACCGTCTCCGCACCACATATTACACCATCTATCAGTACGATCTGAAGAACGACTCGCGCTTCTGGAAGAGCTTCCGCACCAAACTCAACATGAACGCCAAGACAGCGGCGGCCAACGGATTCACCGCAGGAGTTGACCGCGGACTCATGTATATCGTCAACCAGCCGGGCGACGAAAGATTCGAGAAAGTGCGCTATGACTATATCGGAAGCAACAAGACCGATTTCGTCAAGGACGGAGAACTTGACCGCATAGTAGGCAACACCTTCGTATTCTTCCCGAAGGGGGCGACACGCTATGACATTCCTATGGAGATGACCGAAAACAACAACGGTTTCAAGTATTTCCCTATGAATACGAAATACACGGACGGTTCACGCGAGAGCGTCGCGGACTCCCATTCGTTCCGTGACGGCATACTCGCCCGCTCCGCAGAGGACTATTTCTTCAGGGCGGAAGCGTATCTGCGCAAGGGAGACTACGCAAAGGCCACCGAAGACCTCCAGACCATCCGCGACCGCGCGGCCTGGAAAGCGAATGAAGACCGCGAAGAACATGTCGACGGAGGTCAGGCCTGGTACAACTCCATCAAGGCCGGATACCAGATTCCTGACGTAAGTTCATACTGCGACAGAAGCTCGTACTATGAATCCAACGACATCCCTGTCGGCTCCCTCGACACCGAGGCTTCAAGTCTCACGCTCAACGGCACGATCGAGAGCAAGGCTAACCTCCCGGCCGAGGATCAGGCCATCGTCGAGAAGCTCGGACTCAGTTCCGCACACGACGTCGCACTCTGCTTCCTTCTCAACGAGAAGAGCCGCGAGATGTCCTGCGAACTCGTGAGATGGGAGGATCTGGCAAGAACCTGCACCCTGCTCTCCAGAGCGAAGGCGTTCAACCGTGAAGCGGCCGCCAACATCAAGGATCACCATGTGCTCCGCCCTATCCCGCAGAGCTACCTCGATGTCCTCCGCAGAGACGGAAAGTCCCTGACAAAGGAAGAGAAAGACGCCATCCAGAACCCTGGATA
>CAVHNN010000073.1:0-6242 GCA_963637465.1 Paludibacteraceae bacterium | reverse complement strand
CCGGAGCCGTTTCCGCTGGTGGATGCCTCTGCTTATTCTGCTCGCGCTGGCGGCGGTCGCGCTGCTCGCCTTTCTCACCGTGGCCCAGGTGGCGCCTGACCTCATGGATTCAATATTATATACTCCCGAAGAACTCAGAATAATCAATTACTGATGACTGATTTGGTATATCCTTCCTCGACGGCCCCGCTCCTGCGCGGAAGCGGCCGTTCGGCTTCATCCGAGATGCTGCCTGTGGTGGATGAGCACGGCAATGTCATTGCACAGGCTTCAAGGGCATACTGTCACGGACGCTGCGGGAATACCGACAGGCCCGTTCACCCGGTGGTGCACCTCCATATAATACGGCGCGACGCCTGGATTTATCTCCAGCAGCGCAGCGCGGCCAAGCGTCTCCTCCCGTTGAGATGGGATACGGCCGTGGGAGGGCATGTATCTTATGGAGAGTACGTTATGGAGGCCCTCTACCGAGAAGCGTCCGAAGAGTTGGGATTCACAGATTTCAATCCTTTCTTCATCAGCTCATATCTCTATGAGTCCGAGAGGGAAAGGGAGCTGGTCAACGTGTTCGCGGCGGTAGGGAGCTTCATCCTGAAACCCGACGGGGACGAGGTGGCCGACGGCAGATACTGGTCGCCCGAAGAGATTGAGGCCGCCAGGGGGAAGTCAATCCTGACCCCTAATTTCGAAGCTGAATACAAAAATATCAAAAACTCGCTTCTGGCACTCCTATGATGCAGGAACTCGACAAATTCATAAACGACCAGCTCTCCGTCTGGCCTTTGGCTGCGGCCAATTTCCGCGCACTCAAGTCAGTGAAGTCCAGACAGTTGGAGGTTGACGGACTGCTGTGCACCGTTCAGTGCAATCCCCGCCGCATCCTTTCGAGCACGGCCGACACCAGTCCCGAGGCGATAGCCTCCCGGAAGTGTTTCCTCTGTGCGGAGAACAGGCCGCCGGAGCAGTTCCATCTGAAGTTCGAGGGCCGCAAGGGGAGGATGTACAATATACAGGTCAATCCGTATCCGATTTTTCCGGGGCATCTGGTAATCGTGCGCGAGGAGCATATCCCACAGGAAATCTGGCACCATTTCCCGGACATGCTTGATTTCTCGGTGAAATACAAGGATTACACAGTTTTCTACAATGGTCCCGGCAGCGGGGCTTCGGCTCCGGATCACCTGCATTTCCAGGCCGTTCCGAGACTCTCCCTGCCGCTCGAAAGGGCCGTTGACGTTTTTCTTGACAATCCGGGAACTCCCCTCGCATCCGTCAAGGATGCGACCCTGTACCGCTACTCCGGATTCACGGAGGGGGTGTTCGCTCTCAAGGCCACGACATCCAAGTCCCTGGCCAAGCTCTTCTACCGTCTGCTCGACTGTACTGACAGGGTGGAGGGGGACACGGAGCCGAAGTTCAATCTCTTCGCATATTTCCGTGACGGCGAATACCGGGCTTTCGTCACGCTGCGCGCAGAGAAGCGTTCCCACCATTTCTATTCCGAGGGCCCCGACCATCTGACCATCAGCCCCGGTGCGGCCGACATGGCCGGCTTCTTCGTGGCCCCCTTCGAGGAGGATTTCGACAAGGTGAACCGGGCGAGCCTCGAGGAGATGCTCTCCGAAGTCTCCATCTCAAGGAAGGAGAGAGAGATGATAGAGTGGCGGCTGACGCGGACCCAGCCCAAGGTGAGCGTCGGAATCATGTCCGCAAGGGAGATTCGTTTCGAAGTCATCTCCGACGGGGCCGGTCCGCAGAAAGTCAGCCTGCAGGACGGAAGGATAGTCTATAACGGGATGTTGTACGATGAGTTGTATTTTGACTCCATCACCCGCTCTACGCTCTTCGCCGAGGCCTCTTTCATCCTCTACGACGTGGTGATAGGGATAGACTTCCACTGGCAGCAGAAGCGCACGCTGAAGTTCGCCGGAGGGCTCAAGTTCATCGTCGAGGGAGACTCCATCACTGCGGTGAACTGCATCGGGATGGAAAATTACCTGCTCAGCGTCATTTCTTCGGAGATGAAGGCTTCCTCTTCCACGGAGCTTCTCAAGGCGCATGCCGTGATCTCGCGGAGCTGGCTGCTTGCGCGGGTGGAGGAGCGGAGGAGCGGGGGAGCGTGCCCGCACAAGAATTTTGATGTCTGCGCTGATGACCATTGCCAGAGATATCAAGGACTTACGATGGCCGTAGGGGAAAGGGTCCGTCAGGCCATAGACCAGACCTGGGGGCAGGTCCTCAGGTATGGGGGAGAACTTTGCGACACCCGTTATTCCAAATGCTGCGGCGGGCGCACGGAGCTTTACAGCACCTGCTGGGAAGACAAGGACTTCCCGTATCTTCAGAGCGTCGAGGACCGTTTCTGCGACTGCGAGCATTCGGAGATACTCCCGCAGATTCTCAACGACTATGATATGCAGACCCCGGATTTTCACGATTGGACGGTGAAGTACTCAAGGGCGGAGCTATCCGGGCTTGTCCGTAGCCGCACGGGGGTGGATTTCGGTGAAATCATCTCGCTGGAGCCTCTGGAAAGGGGGCCTTCCGGACGCATCAAATATTTGAGAATCAACGGAACGAAACATTCTCAGGTCATAGGCAAGGAGCTTGCCATCCGCCGCTCTTTGAGCGTGACCCACCTCAAGAGCTCGGCCTTTGAGGTCTCCGTGGAGGGGGATGACTTCGTGTTCAGGGGCCGCGGTTGGGGGCACGGTGTCGGACTTTGCCAGATAGGCGCCGCCGTGATGGCCTCCGAGGGCTATGATTACAGACAGATACTTGCACACTACTATGTCGGAGCGGAAATTGAGCAGTAATCCCTGGGCCTGGGTGCCCACCCTGTATTTTGCCGAAGGGATACCGTATTTTATAGTGAACGTCATCTCGGTGACCATGTTCAAGCGGCTCGGGATGTCCAACGGCGACGTGGCGGCCTACACCGCGCTGCTCTATCTCCCCTGGGTCGTCAAGCCTCTATGGAGCCCGTTCGTGGACGTGATTCGCACCAAGCGCTGGTGGATTCTTGCCATGCAGGCTCTGATTACGGCCGGATTCGCCGCGCTCGCCCTGTCGGTGAGCCCGGATGCGTTCGGACTGTCGATAGTGTGCTTCTACGTGATTGCGTTCGCTTCGGCCACCCACGACATCGCCGCTGACGGCTTTTATCTCATCGCCCTTGACGAGCGGAGGCAGTCGCTCTTCGTCGGGATACGGAGCACTTTCTATCGTATCTCGTCCGTGTTCGGGCAGGGGGTGCTCGTCGTGCTGGCGGGGATTCTGGAGACAAGGCTCGGGGATATCCCGGCCGCGTGGAGCCTTACCATAGGCGGGGCTTCCGTGATTTTCGCACTTATCACCCTTTGGCATCTGTTCTCCCTCCCCGGGGTCGAGAAGAATGAGGGCGGAGGGCGGAGCGCTTCAGAGATTCTGCGGGAGTTTTCCAGAGCCTGGACGACTTTTTTCCGTAAGGACGGGGTGTGGCTGGCAATCGTGTTCATGCTCCTTTACAGGCTCCCGGAGGCGTTGTCCATCAAGATGTTGACCCCATTTCTCCTGGATTCTCCCGAAGTCGGGGGGCTGGGTCTCAGCACCGCCGTTTCGGGTCTTGTCTATGGCACGGTCGGGGTGATTGCCCTGACTGCCGGGGGCATATTGGGAGGAGTCTTTGCCGCCGCGAAGGGGCTGCGCAAGTCTCTCTGGCCGATGTCGCTCGCGCTCGCACTCCCATGTGCGGTCTATCTGTATATGGCCGCCGTGCAGCCCGCTTCGATGTGGGTCGTGTATCTGTGCGTGGCTTTTGACCAGTTCGGCTACGGCTTCGGCTTCACCGCCTATATGCTCTATATGATGCGTTTTTCCGAAGGGGAGTTCAAGACTTCCCATTATGCCATCTGCACGGCTTTCATGGCGCTTTCGATGATGCTCCCGGGCTTCTTCGCCGGCTGGCTGCAGGAGGCTGTCGGCTATGTGGGATTCTTCATAATGGTAATGATATGTTGTCTATCTACGGTTTGCGTAACTTACTTTGCGCGGCGGCGCTGCTGAGCGTGGTGTGCGTCCAGGCGCGCGTCAAGCCCGGCGTGGAGGTGCTCCGCGACCGGGGGTTCGCGGGTCTGTCCGGCAAGAGGGTCGGTCTGGTGACCAATCCTTCCGGAGTGGATTCTCAGCTCAATTCCACGATTGACATTCTCTACGATGCCCCGCAGGTGGAGCTTGTCGCTCTTTTCGCTCCCGAGCACGGGGTCCGCGGCGACATCTACGCCGGCGGCAAGGTCGAGTCGGGCAGGGATTCCCGCACCGGTCTGCCCGTCCACTCGCTCTACGGCTCCACCCGCGAACCGACTCCGGAGATGCTCAAGGGCATTGACTTGATGATTTATGATATCCAGGACGTGGGCAGCCGTTCATATACCTTCATCTCCACCCTCGGGCTGGTGATGCGCGCCTGCGCCAGAGCGGGGATTCCCGTGATGGTGCTGGACAGGCCGAATCCGCTCGGCGGGAAGAAGGTGGAGGGGCCGGTGGTGGAGCCGGGTTTCAACTCGTTCGTCAGCCAGTACCGTATCCCCTATGTCTATGGTCTCACGGTCGGGGAGCTTGCGATGCTCATCAACGAGGAGGGGCTCAACCGGGGGCAGAACGGGAAGGAGGAGCCTCTGGAGTGCAGCCTGCTCGTGGTGCCGATGGAGGGGTGGAGCCGGGATATGCTCTTCACCGACACGGGCCTGCCCTGGGTGCTGCCGTCCCCGAACATCCCTTATCCCCAGAGCGCGGTCTGCTACCCGTCGGCCGGCCTGGTGGGGGAGATGTACAACTATCTCAACATAGGCATCGGCTATACCCTCCCGTTCGCGACGTTCGCCGAGGAGTGGGTGGATGCCGACAAGCTTAAGGAAGTGCTTGACAGTTACGAAGTTCCCGGGGTGGCATGGCGTACCGTACACTATAAGCCGATGTCCGGCAGGCTTTCGGGGAAACTGATACACGGGGTGCAGTATCATTATACGGACTACGATGCCGCGACCATAACTTTGACCCAGTTCTACGTGATGCAGGCCGTCTGGGAGCTCTACGGCAAGAATCCGTTCCTCCTCTCCGCCGAGCGTATTCCGATGTTCAACAAGGTCTGCGGCACCGATTTCGTGAGCAACAGCTTCGGGCGGAGTCTCAGGGTGTCGGACATCGCCGATTTCTGGTCGAAGGACGTGGAGGCTTTCAGGCGGCTGTCTTCAAAGTACTATCTCTACTGATCATCTCATAGCAGCTCTTCAGGGCTTCATCGGGCCCCGAAGACAGGAGCTCTACGGCGGGGGCGGCGACTTTTCCCTCCGGCGCTTTGTCGGAGCCCGGTGACAGGGGTTTGATGTCGGCGGGGCTGATGCCGCTTTCTCTGAGTACGTTGACGAGTCTCCGGGCCACCGCCGGAGCGGGGTCGATGAAGTTTATCCCTGGCCCCGAAATCTTTTGCAGCGTGTCCAGAAGGAAGGGGTAGTGGGTGCATCCGAGCACTATCGTGTCCGCTCCGGCCTCGAGAAGCGGGGTGAGGCTCCTGCTTACCACCTCCTCTGCATGAGGGCCGGTAAGTTCCCCTTTTTCAACGAGTTCTACGAATCCCTGCCCGACGTGTTCCAAGATTTTCACTTCGTCCTGGAAGCGGCCTTTGGTGTTGAGGTATTTTGAGCCCTTGAGCGTCCCCGCAGTGGCGAGCACTCCGATTATTCCGCTCTTCGTGCCGAGGGCCGCAGGCTTCACGGCCGGCTCCATCCCGACGAAAGGGATGGCGTATTCGCTGCGCAGTGTCTGAATCGCCGCCGCCGTGGCGGTGTTGCACGCGACCACCATCGCCTCCGCCCCCTTGGAGAGCATCAGATCGGTGATGCTGCGGCAGCGTTCGCGGATGAACTCCGCGCTCTTCTCGCCGTAGGGGCAGAATGCGTTGTCGGAGAAATAGACATATCTTTCCCACGGCAGGACTTTCAGTATTTCCCGCAGCACCGACAGTCCTCCGACTCCCGAATCCATTATTCCGATTGTTGGCATACCCGCTGGCAGATTGGTGATGGCTGTTCTGTGGATACAAGATGCAAAAGTAAGTGTTTTTTCTAAAAAACCGGGACTGAAAATCAGTCTCGGTCTCTTGTGCGGGTGAAGGGACTCGAACCCATACGCACGAGGCACCAGATCCTAAGTCTGGCTTGGCTACCAATTACAACACACCCGCTTTAGGCGGAACCGCCGTTCCG
>CAVHNN010000072.1:4919-6267 GCA_963637465.1 Paludibacteraceae bacterium | reverse complement strand
CGCTGAGCCATTCGTTCAATGCGACATAAACTCCACCCCAAGAATGTTCTTCCGCTTTCTGGACCCTTTGGGCGCTCTTTGAGAGCAGAACGCACCACGTCCGTCCAAGTGCGAGATAATAATTACGGGCATGATCCGAAGAAAGCCTGCTCAAAGACTAAAAAAGAACGGCGGGGAAATGCATCCTCGCCGTTCTTAAAGTTATAGAAGTATTATTTGGAGATCTTAGATACAGTCCAGTAGCCGTTTTCCTCGACTGACTGGTAGCCGTCGGGGACAAGACTGTGTCCATTCTGATTGTCTTCTGCAGGATTGAAGTCCTTGAAAGAACCTCCGTATACATTTATTTGGCCTCGAACATAACCATAACTTTCATATGCAGCATAATCAAACAGGCAGTAATTCGCATTAAGAACTTCATACTCGTGAGTTATGTTATTCAGAGGAGCAGCTTCAAACACACCATCCCAGATATTTATGGTTCCACCATCTCTAGCCCAGCAGGCGCCAGGTCCGTCAGGGTCATCTCCTGCGCAAGAGAAGCTTATCCCCTTAATATCAACCACACCACTCTCATCATTACAGAGCACGCAGCATCCGCCATTAATCGCCTTCATTTCGGCATCGTTGATGACGGCATAACCACCTGCGACCGCAACACAGACATTTGCTCCTTCTATATAGACATCTCCGATGGTAAGTTTACCGGAATACAGGTTAAGGATTGCGTTATTGTCTCCCGTAGAGTTGGTTGCGATGAATTTACCGCCTCCGTTGACAGTCAGTTCGCCAGTCCCATCGACAACGAGCGCACGGCATCCTGTCGGGTCTATGGTGCATCCATTGGTGTTGAGGATAATCTTCTTGTCCTTGATGGTGACTTGGCTTGAAATCTTGATGTCGGCGGCAAGAGTGATGGTGGTCTCCTCCGTACCGGCCGCCTTGACCGCATCCTCCAGTGTCGCATATGCCACATTGCCGATTTTGACCGGAGCCACGATGTTCCAGGATTTGTCTTCGTTCTGGCAGCTCACATAACCTGTCACAATGTAAGGCTTGAGCACGGTGTAAACATCGTTGCTGATGTTCTCGCATTCGCGGACATAGATGTCGCCTGTCTTGTCAATCGTCACCTTCGTCACTGTTCCGTGAATCTCAAGACCTCCCTGATGGAAAACAAGTTCATCTATGGTCTGACCTTTCGTGATAATGAGCGTGTTGGCGGAAGTTGTCGCCTCAAGGGTTTCTATCTGAGGGCCGCTGTATTCACTGGCGTTGATGCCGTTGATGTTCACGGTCTTTGTGCCGGCTTTGATGACAAGCTTTTCAATCTTTACGCCATCAGGGA
>CAVHNN010000072.1:0-4799 GCA_963637465.1 Paludibacteraceae bacterium | reverse complement strand
CGACATTGAGTGTTCCGTCCGCCTTGACAGGAGTGGTGAGAATAGCCTGTGAGGAATTATCCTCAGGAGCGGCTGCGAACTTCACCTCGATGATGTCCGCTTCTTTGTTCGCCGCTATAAGAGTGTTGGCCTCTTCGATTTTTTCTGCGGTGATGGATACGAACTCCTGCACGATATCTTCCACAAATGCAGGGGCCACGTTGACGTTCGTTATGACTTCGGATGTGAAGAGGTTACCGAGCACGTTCGTGCGGTAGTTGCCCTGAAGAGGAACGTTGGATACTGCCAGGCCGTCTTCCTTGATGAGAGTGCCGTCGGCGTCTGCTATCCAGAGCGTAGCGTCGGTAAGGGACTTGCTGTCCTTACCCACCAGCACGTAGTTCATGGCCACGTAGCCGTACTCGGTGCTGTTAACAGTAAGTTTCTCCGGACTCTCAAGACTCATCGGACAAGTAGCAAGAGCGAAAGTTGCATCCACTTCTCCGGTAACTGTTCCGTCCACGAGGTTGAGCGTGTTTCCTAGACCGGTGAGAGTAACCTTGGACTTGGACACTGAGATGTTATTTGCAGCTGCTGCTGTGATGTCATCCTTCTCCACACCGAAGTTAAGCTGCGCGAATGGACGCTTGAGCTCGACGCTCTGGCTTAATGAACCCTTTATCTGGACAGGAGCGACATAAGCGTAGAACGCGTCGCGGCTCTCGTCGTTGGATACGGCGTTCTCATAGCTGACGGTTATGGTCTTGCCGTCTTCGCTGAGTGTGTAAGGAGATGACCCGTCCTTGTATGCCCAGAAAATGAAGCTGTAAGTCTGGCCCGTTACGAGACGTACGGAGAATTTGGCAGTACCGTTCGTCATATCGATGGTCTGGCTGATCTTATAACCGTCCTTTCCCTCGACGAGTTCACCCGCAGAGTCAAAGACGTTGCAGACCACCTTGTCCACGGTGTTACCGTCGGCGATGGCCTTGGTGTTGATTACAGGAGAAGCGATGCTGAAGCTTACCTCTGTCTCTCCTCCCAAAGGAACAGATGTCTGCTCCTTCGCACACGATGCCGCAATCGCTACCAGCGCTACAGCGGCAATGGATTTGAATAATTTTGTTCTCATAACTTTTTGTGTTAGTGTTGTTATTAGTATATATTGTTATTTGTCAATTTACTGTGTGTTGATTACTGTCTGTTGTTCCGTTATTTGTCGTTCTTTGTTGCTCCTTGTCGCTATTTATTTCTGTCTGCGGCTGTTTAACTTCTTGTCATCCTTAGTCTTTTACTGTTTGTTCATTGGCATCCATTGGTTCCGCATCAGCCATCTATGGTATCCGTATGATGAACTCGTCCCTGTCCTCCTCGAAGGACGGGTTCACCCCTATTCCGCTGCCCACGCCCATCGTGAGGAAATCGCCGCTCACCGTCGTAACCTTGCTCCGCACCAACGGCACCAGCAGCGACGGCGTCAACGACAGCAGATTGTCCGTCTTCCTGTCATACAGCGCCACTTCCACATACACCCCCGATTCATGTCCGTTGACCAGAACATAGTCAAAGCCCATCAGCACCTCCTTGTCCGACAGCGGTATGAACTCCGAATCGAAACTGTCCCCCGTCCGCGAATCTATCGGCTTGTCCTTGAACATATTGAACACGCACGGCAGGAACGACGTGTAATAGAACCTTATGTAATAGTCCTCCGGGTTGAACGACTTCACCGGTATCGTGGCCGTGGCGGATGACGATGACCCAGCGGCGGCCTCCCTCTCCCTCATTATCTTCGTTATCAGCAGGTCGAAGTCCGTCGCAATGAACCGGAACTTCGCGAGCGGGCGTTCCATCTCAAGGCTCACCTTATCCGGCTCCTGCTCCTGTCCCACACGGTGCACGCTCACCTCCGCGCTCCCCCTGAACGCATCCTTGTAGTCCGTATTGGCCATATAATCCTCCATCACCGTTATCGCGGAAAAGTCCGCGGTCTCATAGAACAGGTCATCCACACTCCCCTTCATCACATAGTCCGCCCAGCAGCGCACCTGCCACCTCCCCTCCGGAAGCGTCACGGTGAAGCTGCAGTCCAGCCCTTCGGTCGCAGGCCTTGTCAGAACCTCCGTGTAATCCGTCGCCTCGCTGCCTGAGTAGCCTCCTCCCGGCAACTCCGGGTAGAACTTCAGCGTATATCTTATGTCCAAGTCCTCGGACGTGTATTCGGTCTTGGTCTTGCGCGTGTCATAGTCCACCTCCTTATAGTCAGGCATATCCTGCGCGAACACCATCTCTATCTCCAGCTGCGCCGGAGTGCTCTCGTCCGGCCACTCGTGCACACCGCACGAAGCAGCCAACAGCATCGCCAGCATCGGTGCGGCTAACATCCGTGCCAACACTCCCGCTGACACCCGTACACGCGCAAGGGAACAACCAATTCTCATCTGCCGTCACCCCTCCCCAGGTCGAACTCATAGAAAACACTTACCGCCGCATTGTCAAGTCCCATATAGGTCCTGTTCCGCGTGTCCACATAAGGGCCGTTCTTCTCGTTCACGAAACGGTCGTAGCAGAACCTGTACGCTCCCGCACCCAGCACGAACTCCACACCCCAGCGAGGATTGTCCTTGAAGTGCAGCCTGTAGCCCACGCTCACTCCGCCTCCCAGCATGGGCGTATCGCCCGAACGGTCCTGTATGCGGTAATCTCCGCCCGCCGCCAGGTTGAAATAGGCTATCATCGTGTGCGCACCCACGAAGAACCCGTCCATACGCGAAAAGTTCCATCTCAACTCCGGCTGCACCGCCAGCACGCGGAACTTGACCCTCTCGGAGAAATAGTCCATTCCGCTATAATACAGCGGCGCGTGTATCGTCACGTGTTCCGACAATCCGAACTCCACTCCCGCATTGGCCACCAGAAGACCCCAGCCCAGGGCGTTGCTCTTGAGCGCCATCCTGTTATGCAGTATCCCCTCCGCGGACGATGTCCTCAGCTTCGGCTCCCCCTCCTGTTCCCTCTCTCTTATCTCTCCTCCTCGCTCAAGCCCTGCTGCGTCCGGGGCGGTGTCCGCTTCCACACCTTCCACATTCTTATCATCTTCTTCATAGCCATCCGCTACGCTCTCCACACTCACCTGCGCGCTGAACGCACGCATCTCCGGAAGGCACTCTTCGGAAAGAACTCTCCAATATCTGCCTCCTTCCATGCCCTTCAACGTTCTGATTTTCTGCGCATAGCTCAGCGTGCTGTCGGCCAAGACCGAAAGCATCTTCGTCCTCGCGCCCTGCGTTATGGATGACGCTGTCCTCACCTTCTCCGCGAAAGCCTGCTCGGGATATATGCCAATGAGGGTCGTATCGCACACCTCCGTACGGAAAAAGTCCGGAGAGATGCCGGCCTCAATCAAAGCACGTCTTGCGCTGTGGAAACGCTCCTCGCTCAAGCGCGCGTTCAGCGCTGCTCCTCCCTCCGGGGATGCCGTGGCGCTCAGCCTCACACTGACCCGTACGCCTGTCCTGTTACGCCCCGTCGCCGCAGCGGCATGCACATGCGATGTGTCTCCCGGCATATCAAAAGAAAGACTGTCCGTCAGGGCGTTGAACATCTCGACGAAACGCTCCACCCTCTCCCCGTTACCTCGAAAAGACGGCTCATAGCGGGACGAACCCACACGGAAGTATATCTCTATGGATAAAGTATCGGAAAAAACGGTGCTTGAAGATAAAGCATCAAGCGGCAAAAAATCATACTGCGAAGAAAAAGAAGACCTTGAAGAAAAGCCCTCATTTGAAGAAGAGAACTGAAGTGCTAAAGCGTCGCTCCGCTCCGAAGACTGAGCATAAAGGCCATTAATCGTTCCCCCCCCCCATAACATAATGAGGGACAACAGGATACTACTCCCGACAGTTCTTGATGCCTTGCTTCGCGTTAGTGTCATTGAATTAAGTGGTTCTCTTAAAATAGCGTTCCAAAGGTCAGTGGGAACAAGCCCACAAAGGCAAAGTTAAAAAACATTTTCTGAAAGTCAACAATAATTTTACGGTTTCTACCCCCCCCCCATGACACAATCGCCTTCCACGCAGATAAAATACTGAGCTGTAACAACTTGCACCCTCGACATATTTTCAGGAATTTCTGTAACTTTTTTCTTTCCTTGCAACTGCGCGCCGCCCTCGTAGATCATTCCGATTCAGTTCATTCCAGTTCGGTTCAGGTAGGGAACTTTTCCGCCGTTTTTGTCCTCACCTGAACGGGCCATATGCCACAGAAGGCCGCCAGAGGTAGGTGGGTCTGCCAGGTGAGGAACTTTTCCGCCATTTATGTCCTCACCTAACAAAGCAGGTGTCACAGAGGACTACCTGAACTGTAAGACGTCGGGAAAGCTGTTGAAAATTCAACCGACGCATCGCCTATCTCCACCTTGTTGGGATTGCGGACACCGGCCAATCTGTTAGAAACCTACCTGGCCGTGTAAAGCCTTTCGGTATCCAGGGTTACCGAAAATGTTGACACATTCGATTCTGGTTTATTGAAATGGCCGTTCAGCGCTCTGATAAAGGGACGTGACACTACAAAGAACAGTCGTAACATCAGTATTTCACGCCATTCAGATTCAGACACGACGAATCCGATTACGAATATGCAGAGGCAGTTCTTTTCGAGACCCGTGCCGCCCTCGGCATCGGAAGAGGGGGGACCACGAGCTTGCGAGTGGTGGGGTCGAGCGTAGCGAGACGGTCGCCAAAAAGAGACTGCCTCTGCGATTCCCGGATAGGGTCGCGAAGCGACAGCGTAGAAAAAAAAGCGACCTCAATCCTCGT
>CAVHNN010000071.1:2476-6447 GCA_963637465.1 Paludibacteraceae bacterium | reverse complement strand
TGGGTGCCGGAGTTCACAGAGGATGAATGCCGTTACTATCCATGGTTCAGGATAACGTGCGGCGGTGTCGCGTTTGCGTACGCGGGCTGCGGTTCCTCGGGCACGAGCACGTTCATCGGGGCGCGTCTCGCCTTCAAAACGAGAGAGCTTGCGGAATATGCGGGGAAGCAGTTTGAGGACATCTGGGCGGATTACCTGCTTGTCAAAAAGTAATCGCTATGGAAATCGAAAAGCACATCCACATCAGGGTCGGAGAAATCTCCGGGACGATGACTTGGGAGCGGGCGAAGGAGTACGCGGAGAAGCAAGGTATGAGACTTCCCACGAGGACAGAGGCTTTCGCGCTGATTGATTCGGACAGCAAGCGGGAGTTGCCCGATGCGTTCTGGATTGACAAAGAAAACGGCTTCGCCTATGACTATTTCGCTTTCTGTGGCGAGCTTGTCTCGGACGAAGCGCATGAGCGCGGTTTTGAGGCGGTTCTGGTCACTGATGTCGATTAGCTTATGGCAGCATTCATCATTGTGACCGCACTTCTTGCGGTGGCCGTCACCGGGGCGGTAATCCTGTTTCTGTCTCCCCCACCGGAGGATGACAATGACTTCTACTTCGACATCGGCGGCTGCGAGAACTGCGAGAGGTACTCGAAGGAGGAATGCCGCAGGTGCATACACAACAGATTCAACAGATAGAGATATGGACTTGTATCAGAACAACGGATATGTGAAGCTCGGATCGTACCGCAAGGTGCGCTATATGGTGGCGGTGCGCAACCATATCCCCTGCTGCTACGTGGAGGTTCCGGCAAAGCTGCTCGGCGCCGGCTTCCCGAGCGACATCGACGTGCACGGCGGCATCAGCTTCGCCGGGGAGTTCAGCAACATCAAGGGTTACTGGCTGGGCTGGGACTACGGCTGCGTGGGGGACTACATCAAGGACGTGCAGAGCGGCGTGAAGTGGACGGAGGAGGACTTGGTGGCGCACTGCCAGAGCGCGATTATCCAAATGGAGAAGATGCTATGAGAGAGGAGCTGGCACAAAAGCACCTCAAGGCGCACAATATGGTCGTGACGAAGGGGACGCATCTGACGCAGGTGTTCCTGCCGTACATCATAATGGACTATGCCCGCGAGCTGTTCGACCACAGCATCGCCCTGCTGCCTCTCCGGCATATGGCGAAGAAGCACCGCAGCGAGATGAAGAAGGTCTATCACGAGTTCTGCAAGGACTTCTTCCGTCCGTTCACGAAGGAGGAGCAGGGGGAGATTATAGACAGCTTCGACGGCTTCGAGGCGTTCATAGCGAACGATATGACCCTCACGAAAGTGGCGGTGAGCAACGCGATAGACTTCCTCGACTTCGACTTGCAGATGACTATGGCGGACATCTTCCTCACGCAGATAACGGCGCAGTGCGCGGGCATCGTCTACTTCCACCTGATGAACCCCAATCTGCCGAAGGGGCTGAGGCACAATCAGTACATAGACAACTACGAGAGGCTCGCGATGCTGGTCGGCAACGAGTATTACAAGTCCACGGGGAACAGGAGGAAGATAGAGACGAACTCGATACCCGATTTGGACGCGGCTCTGGAGCGGCTGGCGACGAAGATGACCGAATTCAACGAAAAGATATGAGTATGGACACGATAGGAGACAGGCTCGCGCTCCACATCAAGGAGTCGGGGGCGGTGAAGGTGACGGCGGTGACTCCGGACGGAGTGAACTGCGTGGTCATGGGTGACAGGAAGCTGGCGCACGACATAGGGCTTGCGCTGCGGGACTATTTCAGAAGGACTAAAAACACGATAGAAGAATGAAAGAGTACGTCAACAAAGTAGAGCTGCGCGGGCGCATCGGCAGCGTGCGCGCTGACGAAAGGATGGGGATTGCGCGCTTCACCCTCGCCACGAACAGGGTGTACAAGGACGCGGACAATGTCCCGGTCATAGAGACCACCTGGCACACGGTGTGCGTGCGCGATGCGATAGTGGGCTTCGCCCTTCTGGAGAAGGGACGCGCCGTTCATCTGACGGGGTTCCTCCGCAATCATATGTACACGGACTTGAACAACAACGAGACCACGTCCGTGGAGATAGTGGCCACAAAATGCGAGGTGGAATGAGATGCACTGACCTCCAAATAAACGACTGGGTCTATCTGTCCGAGAAGTCACGGTACCCGATGCGGGTGACGGGGATAGACAAGTACAACTGCCTTCTCGACTTCGAGGGCAACGAGGCCGACCCTTTTGAAGGCTTCTTCGACGAGAACGGGATTGTGCCGATAGAGCTGACGGATGAGATATTGTCGCTCAACGGCTGGGTGTATGATGAGGATGACTGCTACTGGTCGAGTCTTGAAACCCACAAAGTGGCAATCGAAGCATCCCTGACGAAAGGCAAAATCGTTTATTGCACTTATGAAGGCGAATTGACGCTGACATACGTCCACGAACTTCAGCACCTGCTGCGGCTCAACGGGCTTCACGATATGGCGGACAACTTCAAAATAAATAGCAATGTACACGAGAAAGGAAATCATAGGGGAGATAAATAAGCTCTACGGGGAAATCAGCAAGGCGCAGGATGAGATACTTGCCGCACGGGGGGAGAAGGATTCCGAAAACGAACTGAAAGCTCTGCGACAGATGGAGAGCCTCGCGATAGGCGTGCAGCAGGACTTGACGGTCATCCGTGCCTATCTCGAAGCGCATCCGTCCACGGCGGACATCGAGCGGATAGTGAATCTTGCGGACGACTTCATCACCGAGGCGAAGATTCGGGGATGGAGCGAGGAGGAGTATTACAATAGAATATTGGAAGAATATGAAAATCAGAATCAAAAAACTCACTGACGATGCGGTGATGCCGAAGAAGGCGCATCCGACTGACGCGGGGTTCGACCTTTACGCAACAAGCAGGAAGATAGACGCGGACGGCAATCTGGTCTATGGGACGGGATTGGCCTTCGAGATTCCCGAGGGTTATGCGGGGTTCATCTTCCCGCGCTCCTCAAACGCGAAGAAAGACATCCTTTTGACCAACTCTGTTGGGGTGCTGGACAGCCATTACAGGGGCGAAGTGACGATGAAGTTCAAGCCTTCGTCTGCCATAGTTCCGGAGCCGAGAGGGTACGAAGATGCATATATCGTGATTAGCAATATGCAACTTCGCCACTACGACATTGGCGACCGCATCGGGCAGCTGGTGGTGATGCCGGTTCCGGAGGTGGAGTTAGAGTTCGCGGACGAACTCACGGAGACGGACAGAGGGACGGGCGGATACGGGAGCACGGGACGATAAGACACAATGGCGGCGAATAATAACAACAATTATATTCAAAGTTACCAGTTCATTCACGAGGGGCGGAAGCATAAAAGCCGCCGTGCGGAAGCCCCTTATCAACAATCATCATTATGGGATACAGAACATTGGATTTGACGAAGCGGCCGAGCAGGCTCACGGAGACGATAGGGGTGACACGGAAGGTGATGTCCTTCAACCGGACGGTGGCCGCGAAGATGGGCATCACGCACGAGAGCAAGGTGTCGGTATTGGTGGATGACAACGGCTTCCTCGCGATAGCCGTCCTCGACAAGGACTCCCCCACCGGGAAGCGGCTTTGCATGAAGAACGGCTCCCGCTTCCTCGTCTGCGCGAAGCTCATCAGATGTCTCACGCCGGGGCGGTATCACATCACGGGCAGGGACGGCGCGTTCTGGCTCACGGACATCAGATACAACGAGCAATGAAAGCCTATCACCACGTCAAATGCGACTGCTGCGGTGCGGTCGAATACGCCGACAAGGCACCGGACGAGGGCTGGATGCTGATGGAGGGAGGCGACTACTGCTACAAGTGCTGGAATTACGGGGAGGACTGCGACATCGAGACGAAGGACGGCAAGAAGTGGGACGGCTTCCTGCTTGAAGAAATCAAAGACTGACAGGATATGACAATCAAGGAAATG
>CAVHNN010000071.1:0-2014 GCA_963637465.1 Paludibacteraceae bacterium | reverse complement strand
CGATGGAGGAATAGGACATGGCGGGAAATCTCACTTTGACGATAACGCTCAGAGACAACGACATCCATTTTGATTGCACCACGGAAACGGGAGACCCGGTCAGCCCGTCCGTCGTTGTGGGCGTGCTTGAGATGTGCAAGATGATGGTGTACGAGGACAGGGCTGCGCTCGCCGCTCGGAGCGGTGTGGCGGAGCCAAGCCCCTTTGAGAAGAGTCGGCCCCGGATAGAGGGCGCGAGGAAGGTCTGTCTCGCGGACGAGCCGCTCTCCGTCCGCGCCGTGAACGTCCTGCGGATGCACGGCATCACAACCCTTGATGACCTGCTGCGGTACACGGAAAGGTCGCTCCGGGAGTTCCGCAACCTTGGAAGAAGGACTCTTGACGTGATTCTACGCTATGCCGAGTCGCGCCGGGACGAGGTGGGCAGGCTCGCACCGATATGGTACGAACGCAGAAGCCTACTCGCCTCGCTGTCGGACCTCAGCGATTATCGGAAGTTCGACACCAGGCAGGAGATGCTTGACTGGATGGCCCGGGAGAACAGACGCATCAGGGAAGAGGAGACGGGGCGCGGCGGCGTTAGCGCGAATGATACTAAAGACACGGGCATATGATGAACGAAGTCAAGGCGGAGGCCCTTATGAAGGCCTACAACAAGAAATACAGCCCGGAGGTGTCGCTGGACGATGTGAAGCATCATCTGCATACGCACGCGTACCGCAATATGACACCGGAGTTCGCGGCCACCATTATGCACAAATACTTTTACGATAAGTTATGACTGCGATAGAGAACGGTGCTACACCTTGCCATTTGTGCGCAGCTTTCAGTCAGATGTACTGCGGATACTGCTGGTGCGCCCTATTCAAGGATATGACAAGCAAGCCGTGCGCGTATTTCGTGACGGCAAGCCCCACCATAACCACGGCGGATTTTGCCGGTGTTCGCAACACCAAAGACACGGAGATATGAGATACACGCACGACAACCCTTTGAGGGTGATGACGCTCTGTTCCGGCTATGACAGTCAGTGCCTCGCACTGGACAGGATTAAGGAGCTGAATCCGGAGTTCGACTACGACCTTGTGGCGTGGTCGGAGATAGACAAGTACGCAATCGAGGCGCACAACGCGCTCTTCCCGCAGTGGGCGGACCGCAACCTCGGCGATATGACGAAGATAGACTGGGAGAGAGTCCCTGACTTCGACCTGCTGTTTTACAGCACGCCTTGCTTTGTGGCGGGGACGAAAGTCCTCGCCAAAGAAGGGGAAAAGAACATTGAGGACGTGAGGGTCGGGGATATGGTTCTCACGCATAGGGGCCGATACCGCAAGGTGCTAAAAACCGGATGCAAATGGAACGCGGTGTTCAACCTGTCAACGTGTCCTTTTGATGTCCCCGAAGTGACCTGCACCGCGAACCATCCGTTCTGGGCGAAGAGGTCATTGTCCGACGAGCCGGACTGGGTGAGGGCTGACAAGCTGGTGGACAAGGAAGACATCACCAACCGCTACCATATCGCCTTTGTCTTGGATGATGGCGATATACAATGGTGGCAGGTGGAATGGTTCGAGGCTGCGGGCAGGGCTTTGGTCTTCAATCTCGAAGTGGAGGAAGACAACTCCTACACCGCCAACAGATTCATAGTCCACAACTGCCAGTCGATTTCGCAGGCTGGATTGCAGCACGGCTTCGCGGAGGGCAGCGGAACAAGGTCGAGCATCATCTGGAACGTCCGCGACGCGTTGAGGGTCAAGCGTCCGAGGATGGCCATTCTGGAGAACGTGCGGGCGATGGTCTCAAAAAAGTTCGTGGGGATGTTCAACCTCTGGCAGAGCGAGCTTGAGAAGTTCGGCTACACCAACTTCGCGAAGGTTCTCAACGCGAAGGACTACGGCGTGCCGCAGAACAGGGAGCGGATATTCCTCGTGTCGCTGCTTGACGGGCGGTTCGAGTTCGGAAAGCCGTTCAGGCTGGAGAAGCGTCTGGTGGACTTGCTGGAGGACAAGGTGGA
>CAVHNN010000070.1:0-6665 GCA_963637465.1 Paludibacteraceae bacterium | reverse complement strand
ATCGAATTTTGCGTCACCGAGTGACGTGGTTTTCGATTACAAAGGTAGTTGTTTTTCTTCATATCTGTTCGCATTTCCGAATAAACGGAATTCCGGTAATATCTTCCGTATTGCCGGTATGAAGCCGTTCTTTATTTATGAGTAATTTTGCATCCGGATTTCAGATGAATCCGGATAAGAATTAACTATTTACGATATGTACCTTGAGAAAATAAACGGTCCCGCGGATGTCAAGAAACTGACTGTCGGGCAACTGGACATCCTTGCCGAGGAGGTAAGGCATTATCTTATTGAAAAACTGAGCGGACACGGCGGTCACGTGGGACCGAATCTGGGAATGGTGGAGGCGACTGTAGCCCTGCATTATGTCTTCAACTCGCCCGTGGACAAAATAGTCTTCGATGTCTCCCATCAGAGCTATGCCCACAAGATTCTGACAGGCAGAAAACTGGCGTTCATGGACCCTGCGCACTACGATGACGTGACAGGGTACAGCGAGCCGTCGGAGAGTGAACACGACCATTTCGTCATCGGCCACACCTCCACATCCGTCAGCCTCGCCTGTGGCCTTGCCAAGGGACGGGATCTCGCCGGCGGGAAAGAAAATGTCATTGCGGTGATCGGCGACGGTTCGCTGAGCGGAGGAGAGGCTTTTGAGGGATTGAATGTCGCAGGGTCTGAACTCCGCAGCAACTTCATCATCATCGTCAATGACAACCAGATGTCAATTGCGGAGAATCACGGTGGTCTGTACGAGAATCTCCGGTTGCTCAGGGAAAGCGGAGGAAAGGCTGAGAACAACATTTTCAAGGCGTTGGGACTTGATTATCTCTATGTCGCGGACGGTAACGACATCGCGGCACTGATTGATGCCTTCAAGAAGGTGAAAGACTGCTCACGGCCTGTCGTAGTGCACATTAATACTCTGAAAGGCAAGGGGTTGAAGTATGCCGAAAAGGACAAGGAGAAATGGCATTACAGCGCTCCGTTCGATGCCGTGACGGGCGAGCCTGAATTCAAATCAGCCGGAGAAGATTACGGCGATCTCACAGCCCGCTATCTTCTTGAGAAGATGGCATCACATCCGCAACTCGTGGCCATCACTTCCGGGACGCCAACCGTGTTCGGATTCACCCGCCCGCGCAGGGAGCAGGCCGGAAGGCAATTTCTTGATGTGGGAATCGCCGAGGAAACCGCTGTAGCGATGGCTTCTGGAATCGCAAAGCGGGGAGGGAAACCGGTCTGGGGAGTTTACAGCACATTCATCCAGAGAACTTACGACCAGCTCTCGCAGGATCTCTGCATCAATGACAATCCTGCGCTGATGCTCGTGTTCTGGGGTGGCATCGAAAGCATGAACGACGTGACCCACACCTGCTTCTACGACATTCCCCTGCTCGCGAATATTCCAAATCTCATCTATCTGGCTCCTTCCTGTCGTGAAGAGTATTTCTCCATGCTCGACTGGGCCATCGACTACAGAGAGCATCCCGTGGCGATCCGAGTGCCTGTGAATGGGGTCATCTCCCGTGCCAATGCAAAAACAGACGGAATTGACTGGTCAGTGCCGGCTTATGAAATCACCCGCAGGGGCGGCCGCGTGGCGGTTCTTGGACTTGGGAGCTATTACCGGCTCGGGGAGAAGGTTTGTGACCTGCTCAAAGTGCAGGGGATAGATGCGACATTGGTCAACCCGAGAATAATCACGTCGCTCGACACCGGAACTCTTGAAGCCCTGAAAGCCGGACACGAACTTGTCGTCACGCTTGAGGACGGGCAGATTGACGGAGGCTGGGGCGAAAAGATTGCACGGTACTATGGCGACAGCGACGTTAAAGTCCTTGTCAGGGGACAACGCAAACAGTTTGAGGATCACTATGTAGTGGAAGAACTACTGCGGGAGAACCGTCTCACTCCGGAGCTGATTGCCGAGGATGTGCTCAGGAATATGTCTAAGTAATGAGTGAACAAGGCTTACCGTGAAAATCACAGCAAGATATGAAGAAACTTTTAACAGTATTCGTGATGATTATGGCAACAGTAAATCAGTCTATGGTAGGCAAAGCGTTGACCCAACGCCAGCTGCACCTCGCCACCTTGGCAAGTCTCGAAGCCCGGGGCGACCTCGACCGTCTGGAACCAGCCATCGGCGAGGCGCTTGACGGCGGAGTGACCATCAATGAAATCAAGGAGGCTTTCTCCCAGCTCTATGCCTACACGGGTTTCCCTCGATCGCTCAACGCCTTGGGAATTTTGGCAAAAGTGCTCGAGGTTCGCAAGGCGGAGGGGAAGACGGATGACGAGGGGAAGGCCTGGAAGCGTCCGAAGGCTTGGGACGATGCGGAACTGGCTCTCAAGATGGGCACGGAGACACAGACCAAGTTGAGTGGCAAGCCCTTCGACTATGATTTCTGCCCGCAGGACGACTACTACTTGAAGTCGCACCTATTCGGCGACATATTCGCCGGCGACCAGCTTTCGGCCTCCGACCGCGAGATTGTCACCGTTGCCGCCTTGGCTTCCATCAAGGGCGTGGCCCCGCAGTTGGCCTCCCACCAGAAGGGAGCAGTGCGTATGGGCAACACTCAGGAACAGGTGGAAGAACTGATGAAATATCTTAGCGACAAGGGATTGTCCCAATGCGACAACGCCGCCGACGCTGCTGCCGGCGCTTGGCCCAAGGGCGACCAGAACACGGCTTATGCCAAATATTTCATCGGCGACAGCCACTTGGCTCGCATCGCTCCGAAGAACCTTCAAAAGGACGAAAAGACCGTTCTCCCGATGTCCAACGTCACCTTTGAGCCGGGATGCCGCAACAATTGGCACATCCATCACGGTGCCCGCCAGATTCTTATCTGCGTGTCGGGAAAGGGATGGTATCAGGAATGGGGCAAGCCAGCCATCTCCCTCAACCCCGGCGACGTCATCGACATCCCAGAAGGAGTGAAGCATTGGCACGGGGCGCAGAAGGACAGCTGGTTCCAGCACCTCACCACCCACGTGGCAGTGGAAAACACCAAGCCTGGTTCAGAGCCTAATGAGTGGCTTGAGCCTGTGTCAGACGAGGAATATAACAAGATTTGATTAATTTTGCTTCTTGCGATGGCAAAACGGCTTTTTCGGAAGTCGGAATAGCTGGAATTACAAAAAAAATATGAAAGAATTGTATTTCAACACGGTGCAGGAGTTCAACGACTTCTACGGATTCGAGACCCTTCACCCGCATGTGAGCGTGGTGCGGTTCGACCGGGAACACGAGGTGACGGCGGGAATATACCACTACGGACTTTACGCCCTGTTCCTGAAAGAGAACAAGGGGTGCAAACTCTCATACGGCCTCACCGAATATGACTTCGACGAGATGACGGTGACCAGTTTCGCGCCGGGGCAGAGCGTCAAGGTGGAAGCCAATCCGGAGGTGAAATATCCGAAGTGGACGGCGCTGGTGTTCCATCCGGACCTGCTTGCCCGAACCCCTCTGGGCAGGAACATCGGCCGCTACGAGTTTTTCGACTACACCTCCGACGAGGCCCTGCATCTTTCCACCGGGGAGATAGAGATATTCAGAGGTGTGCTAAACCTGATCGAACAGGAACTTCACCGGAGCATAGACAAGCATTCCAGAGAACTCATCGTCAGCAACATAGAACTGCTTTTGAACTATTGCCTGCGTTTCTACGACAGACAGTTCATCACGCGCGAGGAAATCAACCACACGGTGGTCAGGAAGTTCTCGTCCCTGCTGGACTCCTATCTCGCCGAAAAGGCCGAGAACGAAGGCCTGCCCACAGTCGCATACTTCGCGGACAAATGCTGCTACTCGACGAAATATTTCGGGGAGTTGGTCAAGACCGAGACCGGCCGCACCGCCAGAGATTTTATAAATGAGAGGATTCTCACATCCGCCAAAAAACTCCTTGCGGACGAGTCTATGAGCATCACGCTGACGAGTCAAAGACTCGGGTTTGAATATCCCCAGCACTTCGTCCGCTTCTTCAAGGCGCACACCGGTACAACGCCGTTGGAATACCGCAGGACATCGTAACGCTCGGACAATTCCATGCGAACGCTCGACAAAGCGTGTCTCAAATTTGGTAGTTGGCCCTGCGGTAGGCGAGTGGTGTCATGCCGGTGTGCAGCTTGAAATACCGTGTGAAGAACGAGGAGTCGCTGAAGTTGTAGTCCCATACGATCTGTTTCAGGGACTTGTCGCTGTCTGACAGGTCAATCTTCAGTTTCAGTATGACATAATGGTCTATTATCGCCTTGGCGTTGTGGTCTGAGACGCTCCGGGAGATCATGTTCAGGTACTTCGGGGTGATGTTCAGTTTTCCGGCATAGTAACCGACATCCCTTGACTTCCTGAAATCCCGCTCCAGGGTTCTCATGAAAAAATCGAACAGAGTCCTCTTGCGTTTCGACCCCTCCAGAGGCGGAGCCTGTCCCGGGAACCTGATCAGATAGTCGTGGAACCCGATGAAGAAAGCCTTCAGCTGGCAGGTGACAAGGCGGCCCAGACACATGCAGTCCGGCTGACGGAAATATGCCTCAAGAAGCCCGAACATGCAGGAGACTATTCTGGAGACTATCGGAGACCCGCCCCTGCACCTGTCCTCCCTCAGTGAGGAATAGACTGTCTGCTCAAGGTCAAGGCTCGCTTCCCGGAGGATTGACGGACTGAACGAGAGAGCGTCAAGCGAGAAATCGGAGGACCTGTCCGATGTGGTCACGAGGTCTCCCGGAAATAGCGTCATCACGGAGCCCTCCGGCATGCTGAACGGCTTGTAGTTCACGAGGATCTCCGCCGTCCCTTTCCTGCACAGGAGTATCGCGCCGTCTTTCATCATTCCGTCCGGGCATATTCTTTCGGTGTCAGGCAGTGAGCCGTAGAGATGTGCCTCGGAGTTGAACATCACTTCCTTGTCCATAAAGTCTTATTCCAATTTGTGCCACAAATATCGGTAATTATATTACTAAATGCCATAAATATTCCGGAATATCCCATTTTTGACTTGTTTTATCCAATGGGCGAACGCCTTTTCCGCCCTACCTTTGCATCCCGAAAATTGGAATGAAATGATAAGATGGATTATTTGCGCGGCGGTTTCCGCGATGACGGGCGGTTCTTCGGAAGCCGTGCCGGAAAAGGTTGTGGGGAGTTTCGTGTCAGTGGAGACATCCGCTGACACTATTGCTCTCGGGATTGAGGACGTGTTCAGGATGATTGATTCCCGAAACCGGACTGTTCAGATGCTGCGGACGGCCGTTGACGCGGCAGGCGAGGGTGTGAAAGCGGCCAAAGACGCCAGGCTGCCGGATGTGGAAGTGTCCGCGAACGTGAGTTACATCGGAGACGCGTTCCTGACGGACAGGGACTTTTCCGGATTCACAAGGGCGGTCACGCCTCATTTCGGCAACGGGTTCACTGTGGATGCCAGTCAGGTCATCTACGCCGGAGGAGCCGTCAAGGCTGGTGTCGATATGGCCGGACATGGACTGAAACGCTCGTCCGCGGAGTTGGACAAATCCCGGCAAGGATTGCGCCTGATGGCGGCCGGACAATACCTCGACCTGTACCGGCTGAACAACGACATAAAGGTTTACGAGGAGAACATCGTCCTTACCCGCAAACTGATAGATGACATCCAGGCAAGGCGGGAGCAAGGGCTGGCGCTGGCCAATGACGTGACACGCTATGAACTCAGGCTGGAGACTCTCTCGTTGGAACTTGTCCGGTTGAGAAACACAGCTGAAGTGCTTAACCATAACCTTTGCGAGACCCTTGGCCTTCAGGAGGATGCCGTGATCTGGGCATCGCTGTCGGAGCAACAGATTCCTGAATATTCAAATCTTGCCGACTGGCAGGAGACGGCGAGGCTGTCCTCTCCGTCCATCCGCCTGGCTGAAATCGACAGCGGGACAGCCGAGACGCAGCGCAGGATCGTGAAGGCGGGGATGTTTCCAAGCGTGGCATTTGTCGCCCACGACGGTTTCAACGGCCCGATAACATTCGAGGTGCCTCCGATTGACAAGAACCTGAACATCTGGTACGTGGGACTTGGCATAAACTACGATCTCGGCTCCCTGTACAAGTCCAGGAGCAAGTTGCGTCAGGCCGGCTTCACGGCGCGTCAGGCTCGTGAGGCGGTGGATGTGGCAAAGGAGAGTCTGCGCAATGACATCAAACAGGCCTACACGGATTATCTCCAGTCGTTCATCGAACTTGAGACCAACAGGAAAAACCTCCAGCTCGCAACGGAGAACTACCAAAGGGTATATGACCGGTACATGGAGCAACTTTCTCTCGTCACTGACATGCTGGGACGCTTTCAATGTGAAACTTGACGCGGAGATCGGGGTCTCCGACGCCGAAGCCGAAAGGCTCCTTTCCGAGGCTTTTCGACCAGATTTCAATCAGTTTCGACTGGACGGCGGCAAACTCCCGCGAGAGAACCTCCCGGAGAATGGCCGGTTTGCCGTCAAAATAGTAGTACACGGAGGTCTTTGTCTTGCCTATTCGCCCGGCGATGTCCTCCAACGTGGTCTTCTCATAGCCGTAGCGCTCAAAAAGTTCCACGGCCGCCTCGATTATCTTTTCCTTTGAACCGTTCTTCATTTTCAAAAACTTAGAAGCTGTTTTGAAATAATTCCTCTCTTTTCTC
>CAVHNN010000069.1:0-6716 GCA_963637465.1 Paludibacteraceae bacterium | reverse complement strand
CAGCAGAAAGCTGGTCTCCGGCGAATATGTCACCGAACAGATGCGATTTCAGATAGAAGTCAACCTGAGGGCAGAATGTGTAGTTGAACGGCCTTCCGGAAAGCCTTGTCTGAACTTCCGTTCCGAGTTTCAGAGCCGCATCCGCATCGTCCCAGACGGGCGGAAGCGTCCAAGGCTTCCCTTCATTCCAGGATTCTTTGGCATTCTCAAGTACCTTTGACAGAACTCCGAGTGCATTCAGTGAACGCGGAAAACCGGTGTAGGCGTACAGCTGAGAGAACGCTTCCTTCAGTTCGTTGACCGTGACACCGGCGTCCAATGCGGCACGCACCGCAGGTTCCAATCTGACGAGGTCTCCCTGCGCCTCAAGAGCCGCACAGGTGGCGAGATGGAGTTGACGCTCAGAAAGACTCTGAGCGGAAATATTCATAGACATAACCAATGACGTTATAAAGAGGACGATATGTTTCATTATGGAGCTGTTATTAAGAGATTGCACTTGAGTGTCAAGAAGTTTTGCGATACTGCGACGGGGTGACTCCGCTATGCGACTTGAAAAAGCGCACAAAATGCTGTGGGTATTCGAAGCCGAGCCTCTGACTCACGCGCGCGATGCTGATTGACTCGTCCGCGAGAAGTTTTCTGGCGGAAGCGAGAATCCGGTCGTTTATGAAGTCCCTTGCAGTACGTCCGGTCTCGGTCTTAACAAGCTCACCGAAATATTTTGTCGAGTAGCAGCACTTGTCAGCAAAATATGCTACTGTCGGAAGTCCTTCATTTTCAGCAGTTTCAGCAAAATAAGAATCCAGCATAGACGAAAACTTCCTGACCACGCTGTGGTTTATCTCTTCGCGGGTTATGAACTGCCGGTCGTAAAAACGCAGGCAGTAGTTCAGAAGCAGTTCGATGTTGCTGACGATGAGTTCCCGCGAATGCTTGTCTATGCTCCGGTGAAGTTCCTGCCCGATCAGGTTCAGAACGCCTCTGAATATTTCTATCTCTCCCGCGGAAAGGTGCAGAGCCTCATCGGAAGTATATTCGAAAAACTCGTAGCGGTCCATATCCCTGCCGAGCGCGGTGCGGGCGAGCAGGTCCGGATGGAACACCAGAGCCGTCCATTTAGGGTACTTCACTTCCGGATTTGCCTCCACCCCCACGCTCTGTCCCGGAGCGAAACTGGTCACCGTCATCTCATCGAAGTCATATTCGGTGAGGCCGTAGGAGAGTTTGCAGCCCTTGTTCTCCTTCAGGAACAGGGCATAAAGCCCGTAATGATAGACCCCCTCAGTCACCTCGTGTTCGCGGTCATATCGCACTACGCTCACTTGAGGATGCAGCGTCTCAATGCCATAATACTCGTTGAACTCCTGCACTGTATTGAAATACAACTCTTTCATATAACACTTCGGATTTTCCGGCAGTCTTTCCCGGATTGCCGGGGATAAAGATAGTTATTTCCCGCTTATGACAGCCAGCACATCTTCCGCAATCTGCTGCGGCGTGAGACGGTTCTCCCTCAGCAGTTCGTCGATGACATAGTGATCCTCGAACTGTTTGCGCTGTCCCCTGACGAGTACTTTCATCCCGCTGTCGCCATAGTACCTTGCAATCTTCTCGCCCCAGCCGCCGTCAATCTGCCCATCCTCAAGAGTCACGACAAGTTCGTGTTCTTTTTTCAGAGTTTCAAGAGTTGCGGTGTCGAGCGCAGTGATGATTCGCGGATTGATGAGTGTCGCTTCGACCCCGTGAGCTCCCAACAGGTCACAGACATTCTCCCCTTTCTGATAATAACTCCCGAGTCCGAGAACCGCCACGCGGCCGCCCCTACGGGTGATTTCATATGCGGGGACGGACCAGTCCACACCTTCTGTCCCGACATCTGCACGGGAGATGACCCCGTTCACTGGCTCTCGGATTGCCACGGGATGCTCCCTGTAGGCGACGGCCCAGTCAAGCATTGAGAAATATTCCTCACGGCAGGACGGTGCCAGATAGATGAGATTCGGGATGTTCGCGAGCAGGGTGATGTCGTAGAAACAGGTGTGGGTCACATCATTCATGCTTTCGATTCCGCCCCAGAACACGAGCATCAGAGCCGGATTGTCATTGATGCACAGATCCTGCGAAAGCTGGTCATACGTCCTCTGGATGAACGTGCTGTAAACTCCCCAGACTGGTTTTCCGCCACGCTTTGCAATTCCGGAGGCCATAGCGACCGCAGTCTCCTCTGCGATGCCCACATCGACGAACTGTCTGCCGGCCTGCTCTCTGCGTTCCTTTGTGAATCCGAACACGGCGGGCGTGCCGGAAGTGATGGCCACAAGCTGCGGATGCGAAGGCATCATCTCAAGAAGATAACGGGCCGTAAGGTCGCCGTAGTCCTCTCCCCCGGACTTGTGTTTCGGCGCACCCGTCCCGATGTCGAACGGCGCTCCGTAATGCCATTTCTCCTTATTCTCTTCGGCATATTTCAAACCCTTACCTTTCAGCGTGTTGATGTGCACGACAACGGGTCTGTCAATATCCTTCACTTTCCTGAAGGCTTCAATCAGAGAAGCGGTGTCGTTCCCGTCCGCCACATAGAGATAGTCAAGTCCCAGAGCCTTGAATATGTTGTTCTCCGCCTTTCCGCCGGTTTCACGGAGCAACTGGAGGTTTCTGTACAGGCCGCCGTGGTTCTCCGCGATGGACATCTGGTTGTCATTGACGATGATGATGAAATTGCTGCGGAGTTCCGCTCCGGCGACATTCAGTCCTTCAAGAGCTTCACCTCCGCTCAGAGAACCGTCGCCAATCACGGCGATGATGTTTTCCTTTCCGCCCGCGAGGTCGCGCCCCTTGACGAGTCCGCCGGCGAGGCTGACGGAAGTCGATGTGTGGCCGATGACGAAATGGTCGTGCTCACTCTCGGAAGGTTCGCTGTAGCCGGTCACGTCATCGTAGTGTGCCGGATCCATAAACGCCTGTTTCCTGCCGGTCAGAATCTTGTGCGCATAGCTCTGATGGGACACGTCGAAGACAATCTTGTCCACGGGAGAGTTGAATACATAGTGCAGGGCGACGGTCGCCTCCACCATCCCCAGATTCGGTCCCACGTGACCGCCGTGTCCGCTCAGTTTTTCAATCAGATAATGCCTCACCTCTTCGGCAAGGATGCCCAGCTGCCCGATGTCCAGTTTCTTGACATCCGAGGGACCGCCAATTTTCTCAAGATACATATCGTGTTCTGTTTTTTTCGTCTCCGGACCATTTAAGAGTCCATCAGGTCCTTCGAATCCGGTTGCAAATTTAGCGACACAAGAAGAATAGTTCCATACCGGCAATCCGGAAGATATTACCGGAATTCCGTTTCTGTTCAGTACAAAAAAACATTCCGTAATTTGTTTAAGAAGCTGTTTTGATTTGTCTGAAAAGTTCTGTCATCTCTTGCGATTAAACAAAAGTGTCACAATCAGCCCTAATGATGCGAAGATTATTCCGACAGCGCACACACCTGGCCAGCCCATACTATTCCAAGCCAGACCGGCGCACAGTGTACCGAGACTGCCACCAACAAAAAGGTGGCTCATAAAAATGGTATTGCATCGGTTGGTGGCTTCCGGGACCATAGCCAAGCAACCGCTTTGATTGCTTAGTTGATGGCATTGCGCTCCGACATCCACAAGCATAATAGCAAAAATAAGCCCCACGTAAGTATCTGACAACGTAAAAGCTGACATCCAGGCAATAAGTTGTAAGATTGTACCGGCATAGCAGAATCGTTCGATACCGAAACTCGGTATGTATTTGCCGATACCGCTTGCTGCAGCAGCTCCGGCAAGTCCGCAGAGTCCAAGCAGTCCCACGGCATCGCTTCCCGCTTTGAACGGTTCTCCTGCCAAATGGAAAGCCATACACGACCATATTGCCATCATACTGCCAAAACTCAATCCGCCTCGCAAGGCGTAAATTCGTATGTCAGGATTATCCCGATAGATTCTCACAATAGACTTCATCAATTTGCCACAGGACCCCGTAAAACTTGAAGGCATAGTCGGCAAAGTGCTCAATATCACCACGAAGCACACAACCATTATCACGGCCGCAATGCCGAACATCACCCGCCAGCCTGCCCATTCGCCTATATAGCCGCTCAACACCCGCGCACCAAGCACTCCGCTCAACAAACCAGTAAGCACAATACCCATATTGCGCGACTTATTTTCGGGTTTGGAGAAATAGCTTGCCACAGGCACAAACATCTGGGGCACGACACTGTTACACCCCAGAACAAGAGATGCGCTCCATACAAGCCAAAGACTTTTGCTCAAGGCTATGGCAATGCAACAAAGCACTGCCACACTCATATTGATGGAGATGATTTTCCGACGCGAAACCTTGTCAGCCAAAGGAACCACTAAAATAAGTCCCAAAGCATAGCCCAACTGAGTAATAAACGTAATGAGATTGGCCTGCAGTTCAGTTGCACCAAGACTCTGTCGCATTGCTTCCAATAATGGCTGGTTGTAATAAAGATTGGCGACTGTGAGTCCGCCTATCACCGCCATCACAAACAGTACATTTCTGGGTATTCCCCCGTTTGGAACAAGTTCTTTCATTCTTATATGCCTCCTGTAGCTAAAAATCGTCAGTATCTCCTACCGCACCGTCAACGTCATGTCCTTCAGATTGATGGTGGCCTTGCGGAATTGGCGAAGAAGGCCGAGTCCCACGGTGCCGGAATAGGGATTGCCATCGGGGGACGTATGGACCAGGATGTCGGGAACTGTGGCGTTCTCGCCTCCGACATTGAAAGTGGCATCCGGCATCGACAGATGGCTGACTGTCCGGGTGTCGCCGTAGGTGCCGAGAAGGACATTGGCCTCTTCGAGGCCGTCTGCAACTTCCTTGTGCGCGCAGTACCAGCTGTACGAAAGATTTGTCCGGGTGCTTCCGGTGTCGAATTTGAGTACCTGCGGTTCGGCATTGACATCGGCCGAGAGGCAGAGCGTGTTGTTCGGCTCGATGTATAGGTTCGGGAGGGTTCCGGCACCGCATTCCGGATTCCCGAAAACAATCGTATTGCGTTTGAAGTCAATGGAGAGGCTTCCGGCGAGCTTGATGAAATCCATTCCGAGGATTGCGTCGGTGCGGATGAGGGTGTCGAGCTGATTGTCGCCGAGGACATATGCAAGGATGTTGTTCACCTCCGCTCCGCCTACGGACATATTCCTTATCAATGCTCTCCGTGTCCGGGTGCCGCCGGAGTGGTCGGCTCCGTGGAGGTCTATCGTGTCGCGGACGAATTCAGCGCCGATTTCCTCAGCGAATGATTCCGACAGAGCGGTGTATGAAGCCCCGGTGTCCAGGATGAATTCGTGTTTCTTCCCGCAGATGGTGACCGGAATCCAGACCACATTGTTCTTGCCGGCCATCTTGCGGGCCATCTCCGCTGACGCGGACGGGCTTGCGGGGATATCCTTTATTGTGAAATGGACTTTTGCCGATTCGCCGCGCATCGTGATTGAAGGGGCCGGAATATCCCTTACGGCATTGAAGTAGTCATAGGTGTCCTCAAGTCCGGTCGCTCCGGCGGGAGCGCCGGCCGCAACAATCCGGTCGATGACGGACTGGAGCATATCGGCCGCAAGTGCGTAGCGGCCGTTCGAACCCTCGGCTATGGCTCCGAGCGTCAGCATATCGCAGACATTCTGAAGTCCGATTTCCTCCGAATGGTTGTCGATGAGATTCTGCAGGTTCACCCTGAGTTCCTCCGGACGGTTGAAGTATGCGGAGAGCATCGTCCCGCTCATAAGCCGGAGTACATCCGAGCGGACGAAGTCCTTCACCTGGGCATATTCGCGGTAAAGTCCGAACCAGTCGCCGCTTCCCTGAAGCTCGCTGATTCTCTGGTCCGCGCTCTGTGCGCTCTGAGCCTGAAGGGCAAGAGAGAAGAAGGACAAGAAAGCAATGATAAGTATTCGGAGATGTTTCATAAAAGGCATATTTGAGACACAAAAATAATCATTTCCCGGGAGGTTTGAGAAAAATATGCGCACGGGGACGGAGAGGTGTTCCGGGAGATTTTCATTCACACTTACCGAAAAATATGACTATCTTTGTGCGGTCAGCGGAAACTTCTGGTCAAGAACCCGGGAAAGGACATAGACAGGAGCATCAAGCCCCACTCCAAACCCAAGAGCCGCTGTTATCTGACATTGGACGAAGTCCAGAGAATCATAAACACTGACTATGCTCCTGACAACGACGTGAAGCCGGCCTTCCTTTTCTGCTGCTTCAGCGGACTGCGGTATTCGGACGTGCAGAAGATGACCTGGCGGGAAATCACCATGAGCGCCGACGGGCTTGCGCAGCTGGAGACTTCTATGAAGAAGACCGGGAAGACGCTTTATCTGCCGCTCTCGGACAATGCTCTGAAATGGCTTCCGGAGCGGGGTGATTTGCCAAAGGACTCAAGGGTGTTCTACAAACTCCCCGACCAGGTGACGAATGCGGATGTCCGTCTGAGGACTCTGGTGAAGAAAGCGGAGATAAGCAAGCACGTGACTTTCCACGTGGCTCGTCATACTTTCGCGACATTGACACTGAGTTACGAGGCTGACCTCTACACCGTGTCCAAACTGCTGGGGCACAGCAGCGTGAGGACTACGCAGATTTACGCGAAGATTGTGGACGAGAGCAAGAGAAAGGCGGTGAATCTGATTCCGAAGTTGTAA
>CAVHNN010000068.1:0-6827 GCA_963637465.1 Paludibacteraceae bacterium | reverse complement strand
TTTATATTATTATTAATAATATCTATTGCATTTGACCGTTCGGTAAAATGCATTTGACCGTTTGGTAAAATGCATTTGACATTTTGGTCAAATGGGCCAGAGTGCTCTGTAGCGCATTTTGAGGGAAGCGATTCTTGTTCGTCCATAGAGAGCAGTTCCGGGTTTACCGAATACCAAGTTGCCCGGTCCATCGCGTCGGAGGAGTGATGCCCGATAGCTATCGCACCTTGCGATTCGAGAGATTTAAGTATTCTCCGTATCTGACGCTCGGTCCAAAACGGGAACTGTATGGCGAATGCGCGGACCGAGTTGTATGTCCAGCACCTCCCGTCTCTGATATTCGCTCCATTCGCCAGATTCTTTTGAATCCAGAACAGCAGGTAACTCAAAATTATAGCCTCTGGAACGCCATACCTGGTCGCGTGACTCTCGTCAAAAAAATAGTAACGCATAACTAAATTAGTTAAACTATAGTATCATCGGGAATTATCGCCCGGCAAGAGCAGAACCTGACACCGTTGATGCCCTCGGTTGCGTCGCCATTATTTCTTTTTGCTGTTTTGAGGCCAATTTTAGCGCGATGAACATCCTTTTGGGTAAATCCCTCGTTTTTGACTTTCATCGCGCTAAAAAGGCCGTTTCTGCGATTATTTGAATATCACCGACTGCGAGGATGCAAGGGATGCCCCGGATACCTCCTCCTCCTTGAGGATGTCCTTGAGGATTTTCTTGTCGACGCTCGCCGTCAATTTCACGTAAGGGGGCAGGGGGAGCGACTCCGCCATCCTCTCGTACTCCGAAAGGAAACCTTCCTCAACCTGAACCGACGGGGCGTTGTCCCTCACGAAAGCCTTGCACAGGTTGCCGTC
The DNA here is from genome assembly GCA_963637465.1 of Paludibacteraceae bacterium. GTDB lineage: Bacteria > Bacteroidota > Bacteroidia > Bacteroidales > UBA932 > Cryptobacteroides. Next base: position 5,958 of record CAVHNN010000068.1, on the reverse strand, counting down.
AGCGCACCGCATCCCCGCAGAGTTCATCACCCAGAGCAGCCTGCCCTTGAGGTTCTCCACGGAATTCTGCTTGCTCCTCTTGAGGGCCTGGAGCCTCTTTATCTCCGCGTCTATCTCCGCCGTGCCGTACTCCATCCGCACGACCAGATTGTGATAGGAATCGATTTTCTCCCGGACGTTGCTCTCGTTGAGGTCTATCTCCGCGAGTATCTCGTCCGTCAGCTCGCCGCCGTTCTCAATCAGCATATCCTCGATACGCCGCTTGTCCTCGAAAAGCTCGTTAAGACTTGCCATAGCCGCTCACCTCCTTCGTGAATATCTGCATCACCTCGTTCGGGATGTGGTAGAAGTCCGCCATCCATACAGGTATCGGCGTGCCGTCCTTGCACTGCTCGCCCTTCGCCGTCTGCTCCACGGCCCTCCGCCACACGCCGTCCCCGACGGTCATCTCCTTGCCGGTGTCGGAGCGGAACGTCATATTGTCCGCCGCGTAGGTGAACCTCTCCCGTCCCGACCTGTCCACGAGCACGAGCCTCGCCACCCGCCTGTCCACATATCTGATTTCGGACACCGAAAGGGAGAGATTGGGGTAAATCCTGCCGTCCCTCTCCGTGTACTCGCCCTCCTGGAGCGTCACGAAAATCTTCGGGGAGGAATAGAGCTCCACCCCCAGCCCCCACGTGAAGCAGGCCCGCTTGAGGCAGTCGCTCGCCAGCCCCTTCTCCTTCTCCGTGTTGGATTCGGTGCCCACGTTCATTTTTGACACCCAGCAGCCCTTCTCCTTGTCCCAGACGCTGACCCGGCAGAACATCTTGCCGTCAATCATCTCGTAGGAAGCCTGCCAGTTCATGGGGCCGAACGTCTCGTCCATCACCCTCTGGTCGACCCTCGCATCCTTGTACAGGAGGTAGGAGGCCCATACTCCCTTCTTCGACTTGCCGCTCTGCGCGACCCTGCACTCTATCTCGCTTGCCCGTAGAGTGCGGAACACATTGTCGTTGCACATAACTCTATTGTTTTGATTTGATTAAAATGGTCTTTATGTATCTGTCCTTCGCCCACTCGATGTATTCGTAGGGGTCGAAGTCCGACAAATCACTCACTGCCTTTTCGAGGAACTCGGCCTTCTCCGGGCCCTCCCCGGGGAAGAAGTCCACGTCGAGCGTCTTTCTCCTGTTTCCGGAAAGCGCGGACAGGGACACCTGCACCCAGATGTCGGTGGCGGTGACGGTGGCCTGCACGCCCCGGGAGGTCAGAACCCCTATCGCCCGGAACACTATCGCCGCTATCTCCGCTATCTCTATCGCCCGGAACATGCCTCCGCCGACCTCAGCAGCTCCAGCGCCGTGCGGGACAGCACCCGCCGCTTGCCCTTCACCCTGAATTCGAGGTTGCCCTCCGATATGTGGGAGTCCACCCACCCCCAGCCGTACTCCTTTCGCGCCGCGTGGAGCGAGATGTCATCCTCCGTCGGACGCACCTGACGCACCACCATCGCCGCGAGGGGTTTCATCAGCACCCCTATCTGCTCCGCAAGTAAACCAATGCTATTCATAAAAAAATCACTATATTTGCAGCCTGTAACTTGATTATGTAGATATAATCAATAGTTACTATTTGCAAAGTTAGTATTTTATTTCAAATAACAATAGTTTTATTGAAGTTTTTTACAATAAATTTTAACGCGTGATTGTAAATGAATACACTTGAAGAAATGAAGCGTTACTTCCGCAACGCGGGGATAACGCAGGCGAGCATCGCCGAAGCCTTCAACACGACTTCGCAGTACATCAGCGGGGTGCTCAACGGAAAACTGACGCTCGGCAAGAAAAACGCACTGAAGTTCCAGGAGCTCTATGGGATAAACGCCGCGTGGATTCTGACGGGGGAGGGGAAGATGCTCCTGGACGCTCCCGACCCCGAACCCGAACCGGACAAGGAAGCCGTGATAGCGGGACTTAAAAATCGGATAGGGGAGCTGGAGGGGCAGCTCGAATTCTACAGGAGGCAGATAGAGTGCCTCCAGAAGGTCATACTGAACGAAAGAGGGGGCTGAAAGGCCCCCTTTGTCTGTCCCCATAGCGTCCGTCCGGACATTGGACAGTTTTACGGTTCATTCTTCCTCCAAGACGCTAATCCAGAAGTCTATCTCCTCGAAGTCTATCTTGCTTATGACCTCTATCAGCCTCTTGAGGGCCTTGCAGGATTTGCCCTCCCTGGCCGCCGCTTCAAGACAGTCGCAGAGCGTGACGATGTTGTCCGGGTGCAGGTTGCCGATGTTGACCAGCTGCCCGAGCAGCCTTCCAATCCCATCGGCGAATCTCGTTCTGTCCGGGTCCGTCTCCCCGGTGAAGTCCTGGAGCGCGCAGATGTACCGCTCCTCAAGGTTGAAATTCTCCATAGCCTATATGCTCAAAAGGTTGGCCTTCTTGAAGCAGCGGTACTCCTGCCTCTCCGTGTCGAAATAGGTCTGAACCGTGTCGTTCGCCCTTCTCCCGGTGCCCAGCACGGGAGGGAGCAGGCTCTCTTTCAGCGTGCCGTAGGCCTCTCTTGTGGAGCCGTCAACCTTCTGGAAGTAGAACTTTACGATGCCGGCCTTCATCCTCGCCCTCAGCTTGACGTTCTGCCAGGCCACCTTGAGGGCCTCGCTGATGGTGAAACCGTTTCTCTTGACGAACTGCCAGGCAAGTGTCATAATCTCGGATAATGTGGTCTTTTTCATAATAACTGACTCGTTTAAAAAAGTTATATGTTTCGTTCTCTTTGGCAAAGATAGGATAAAGATTTTGTTTTTGCAATACCTCAACAAAATGTTTACCTAATTTTTCATCAAATTATCGAAAGGTATATATTTTGTTCTTATCTTTGCCTGGTTTAAAAATGGTAGTGGATATGAAATTCAGGATAAAGGAGCTCTGCAAGGAGCGGGGGATTCTCTTCAAGGACCTGGCAAGGACGCTCGGGATGACCGATGTCGCATTGAGACAGTCGATAAACGGCAATCCCACCGTGAACTCACTCGAAAGGATTGCGAACGCCCTCGGGGTGACCGTGCAGGAGCTCTTCGAGCTTCCCGACCCCTACAGGTTCAGATGCCCCCGCTGCGGCGTGGTGCTTGAGGTGCGGGAGGCGGAGAGGAATCTGTTGACGAAATAGCTCTGGCCCTTCGCCGTCACCTTCGGCGTGGTGGTCACTATGGAATCGCCGTTCGGCCTCATCACTATGGTCTTCTTGAGCTCCATCAGCCCCATCTCAAGGGACTTCTGCGACGGCTGGTTGTACGCCTCGCCCTTCGTGCAGAGGAAGCCGTTTTCCCTCAGGTACCGGAACAGCCGCTTCTGCCCGGTCTCCACTCCGTTCTGCTTGAGAATCTTCGCCAGCTCCCCCACGAGGATGGACTTGTCGGAGGTCACCAGTGCGTCGGCGAACACCGCCTTCGGGGTCATCTCCCGTATGGCCGCCTCGCCCGCGTCCACGCGCTTCGCGAGGAACTCCACCCGCTCGGACTTCTCCTCTATGAGCCTCCGCTGTTTCTCTATCGTCTCCTGCGCAAGAAGTATCGCCCGGGCCATCGTCTCCTCCGGGGTCTCAGCCGCGCTTATGTATCCGCCCTTCTTCCGGATGGACGGGAGAACCTCCGAACATACCCACCTGCGAAATGGCTTCGCCTTCGGGCTGTCACTTCGAAGAATGACATCGTATAGGCCAGCCTCGGTGACAAATACGGCCTTCTGCGTCCGTCCGAGGGAATCGGAGATGGGGTAAATCTGTTTGACCTCATCGTCTAACCTCTTGGAAATCATACTTGAATTGGAGAGACCTAAAGATTCGCAAAGGTCTGTAAGGCAAAAGAGGGGAGAGAGTGAATCTCCTGCGGTTCTGATGCTCCCGAACTCGGGGCTGTTAAAAGTAGTAAGCATAAAAATACAAAAAAGGCGCGTCCACTGCTGCTTACCACCCTCGAGAGAGTATTTTGGAGGCCTCGCGGTATCTCCACAGTTCACGCGCCAAATCAATGGTCAAATATGTCTGCGGGCAATAAAAAACGCCCTCGTAAGCGAGAGCGACACCCGCTCTCGATGGTGATAAGCAAGGGCAAAGGTAATCATTAATTTCGAACCTGCAACACCTCGCGCGATTTTTTTTTGGAGATTTTTCACAAGCCGCCGCAAAGTTAACCGCTTTTATTCACAAATGCAATAGTTTCTATTTACTTTTTGCCGAAGAACTCCCTTATCACCCTCGCGTTGGCCTCCCAGAGTATCGTCCAGTCCCTCTCCACATAGATGTCCGTGACCCGCATATTGGGGTCTACGTGGCACAGGCAGGCGTTTATCGTGTACATATCTATCCCCAGGGAGTAGGCCACCGTCCCCCAGGTGTGCCGCCCGGAGTAGAAGGTGAAGGGGGCTATCCCGTTCCGCCCGCACCAGATTTTAAGCCCGTCGTTCGCCGCCCGCCCCAGAGCCTCGTAGGTCTTGAACCTGGAAGAATAGTCGAACCCGCTCCCCCTTATGTGTTCGCCGAGGAAATCCTTCACCTCCGGCTCGATCCTTATGCGCATCTCCGCCCTGTCCTCCCGCCTCCCTCTGGTCTTGGTTCTCTCGTAATGCACTATGTCCCCCTCTATGACGCAGGAGTGGATGTCGGGGACATTCGTTCCCATGAGGGCGAAGCTCGTAAGGTACAGGTCGACCCCCAGCCGCTCCTTCCCGGCCAGGGCCTCCCTCTGGCTCACCATCATCATCAGGACATCCCTGCCTACGGGCCTGTTCGCCCTGCTCTGCTTCCTTTTCGGGACGGAATAGGCCGAGAACACGTTGGGGACTTTCACGTCGCCTATCTCCTCGTTGTTGAACTCCTCCCGGGCCTTCCTGTGGACGAACGCTATCGCCCCTATGTAAAGGGTCACCGCCCGCGCACCCTCGCCGTGCTTCGCGGAGAGGAACTTCTGGTATCCGTGCATCAGGGAGGAGGTTATCATCGTGACGTCGAAGTGTTCCATCTTCATATATCCGCACAGGGAGTGCAGGGCGCACATATAGTTCGCCCGCGAACCCTTCGGCTTGGAGTCCGCGACCTTCGCGAAGTAGTCCGGGAAGTCGAGGTAGAACGTCCCCGACCTGGCCTTCAACAAGCCCACCGCCTTCTCTATGGTCAGAGTGTCGTCCACCGGGATTCTCGCGGCCTTCTTCCGGTACTTCTCCACGAGGTCGTCTATCGTCCGCCTCAAAACTCCGTCCTTCACCTTGAGCTTCCCCGTCAGCTGCTCGGGCCTTACCACGATGTTGGTGGGAAGATACCTGCTCTTCCCCTTGTAATAGACCCGGATTTTCACCGGATAAGTCCCGTCCTCCCTCCGGTAGGAACGGAACAGTTCCGCCTTGATTGATATGGCCATCTCTGATTCTCCTTTTTTCGCCGAAGCAAATACGGAGCAAATTAACGCAATTTTTATCAAAAAATATGCAGATTTTTAAACGGAATATCCCGAAAAAGAGAGGGGATTCGGAGGTTTTTGAGCCTCGAAATCCCCTTTAGAAGTGCGTAGAACGCTGTTTTTGTCTTTTGTGGAGCATAGGGGGTTCGAACCCCTGACCTTCAGATTGCGAACCTGAATGCCGCTAAAGGTCAAATGTCAGTAAACCAACAAATTACGAGGTTTTGAAATTTTCCGTCCGAGCAAATACGGAGCGAAATTGAGAAAAATTGCCCCTGCTGACCATCCCGGCGAGCAAGGGCAAAGATACTTTTATGAAAACGATTCGTGTCAGTTAACACGCCGCAAAGGTACGAACCTGAAAGGAGAAACGCAAAAACTTGCGATTTGGCTTCATTTATCCCCTCCGGTCTCCGAAATCCCCGAAGAAACACTTTCCGGAGAGTTACAAAAAGTCGCTTCTTCAAAAATCTACCCTCACTCCCGCAGTCACTCCGACCCCGAAGTGCGCCCGTCCG
>CAVHNN010000067.1:0-6877 GCA_963637465.1 Paludibacteraceae bacterium | reverse complement strand
GTGAGACAATCAGGAGCGTGCAGGCGCAGACCTATCAGAATTGGGAGCTGCTGGTTCAGGATGATTGCTCGACGGATAATACTCGGGAAGTTGTCGCGGATCTTGCGCAGAATGATTCCCGAATCAAATACGAGTGTAACCCAGTAAACTCTGGGGCGGCGATTACTCGCAATAACGCACTCCGCAGGGCTTCCGGCCGCTGGATAGCCTTTCTTGACAGTGATGATCTTTGGCGGCCCGAGAAGTTGGAGAGGCAACTGGAGTTTATGGCGCAGAATGGGTATGCTTTTTCTTACCATGAATATACCGAGATGAGTGAAGACGGGACTCCGTTGGGGGTATATGTTAGCGGGAAAAAGAAAGTGAGCAAGTTTGATATGTTCGCTTGCTGCTGGCCGGGATGTCTTACAGTGATGTATGAAAGAGATAAGATAGGTCTTGTCCAGATAAATGATGTCCGTAAGAACAATGATACTGCGTTGTGGTTGAAAGTTGTGCGGAAGGCTCCGTGTTATCTTCTGAAAGATAATCTTGCCCGTTACCGCCGCAGGGCAAATTCCATTACCCCGAAACCGCTCTGGCAGAGGATATGGGCGCATTATCCGCTGTTCCGGAAGGCCGAGAAGATGAATCCGTTTTCCGCAACATTCTGGACACTGATGAATGTTTTCGGAAATTTTGTGAAGAAGTTATTCTTTGTTAGCAGTGACTCAAATTCTATTATTGTGCGGCTCAATATGTTGAATAATAAGAACTTAACGGGGGGGGGTAGACTAATCCTTCCACAATATAGCTTGGCGGCATAGCCTTGCGACTGATAGATACAGTCGTCAAGGCGCAGCGCAAAGTTGGGCAATACTTGGTGGCTGTATCTATGGTTAAGATGTCTGAAACTATAAATACAGCGATATGGAAAAGATTAAAGTTGGTATTATCGGTTGCGGCTTCGTTGGCGGAGCCCTGAAAGACTGGTTGGAACACAATAACCCGGAATGTAAACTGTTCATCAGTGACCCGCCAAAGGGATATAATGACGATTTGAGTGGAATTGACATCGCATTCTTGCAGATACACGTTCCTACTGAAGATGATGGAACACAGGATTTGACTCTAATGAAGGAGCTCATCTCCAACCTGCCTGATGTTCCGGTGTTCGTAAGAACCACAATCCTTCCTGGTACCAGCGAGATGCTTTCCCGCGAAACCAAACATCAGGTATGCTATATGCCCGAGTTTCTTACCGAGCGAACTTTCTTGGAGGACTTCCGTAAGCAGACGATGGTGTTCACGGGTTCACAGGAACTCCTGACCAAAATCTTTGTCGGGAAGAAGTTCACTGTGATGAGCCCTCTGGAGGCGGAACTGACCAAGTACATGCACAATGTCTTCGGCGCATACAAGGTAACCTACTTCAATGCTTGCTGTGAGTACTGCGAGCAGATGGGGGCTGACTGGCGTAAGGTACACACCGGCATCCTGCTTTCTGGATATATAAATGATACCCATACATACGTTCCTGGTCCTGACGGTAAGTTCGGTTATGGCGGCAAGTGCTTCCCCAAGGATGTGAACGCCTTCGCAAAGATGACACAGGGCACACCCCTCGGCACTCTCTTGGAACACCTCCACGAACTGAATGTCCATTTCAGGGGAGTAGAGGAACATATCTAAGTTGCTCGTTTAAGACTCTTTGATATGTTGTCAGTAATCTGCCCTATATACAACGAGGAGAAGTATATAGCCGGGTGTATCGACTCCATTCTTGAACAGGATTATCCGAAGGATGACCTGGAGGTCTTATTCGTTGACGGGATGAGCACAGACCGGACTCGGGAGATAGTCGGTGCATATATTGCCAAGTACCCTTACATTCGATTGCTTGACAATCCAGAGCGCATTGTGCCGTATGCTATGAATCGTGGTATCAAAGCCTGCCGAGGTGATGTTGTGATTCGGCTTGATGGACATGTAGAATATCCCGTCAATTTTTTTTCTGAGCTCGTGAAATATTTGCGGGACTTGAATGCAGATAACGTCGGGGGGATATGTGAAACTCTACCTTGTGGTTCATCAACAAAAGAATTGGCTATAGCAGAGGCATTAAGTGGCTCGTTTGGTATGGGTAACTCTTATTTTCGAATTGGCTGCGATGAGATTAAACAAGTTGATACAGTCCCATTCGGATGTTTTAAACGAGATGTCTTTGACAAAGTCGGACTATATGACAATGAACTCATCCGAAATCAAGATGATGAATTAAATGGGCGCATCATAAAGAATGGCGGAAAAATTTTTCTTATCCCGAGTGTTGTAACAAAGTACTATGCTCGTGATAAGATACGTAAGGTCAGCAAAATGTTTTACCAATATGGCTTATATAAGCCTTTGGTAAATAAAAAATTAGGCAGCCCGGCAACAATCCGACAGTTTTTCCCGTTGCTGTTTGTTGCCGGCTTAATCATTGGGGCGATATGGAGTTGCTTCAGTAGGTATATTGCGATGGCCTATATGTCTGTCTTGTTTATATATTTTACATTGGCTATGGGTTTTACCATTAAATCTGTGAAGAAAACAGGCAGATATGGGCTTTTGATTTATCAGCCGATAATATACTTTGTTGTCCATGTTAGTTATGGCTTTGGTTATCTGACCGGAATATACAAGGTCATATTCAATAAGCCGTTTAACGTAGAATCGAACAGATAGTAAAATGTGGATATAATCCTGATTGAGTGTAAATAGAAATCAAACAATACTATCAACAAATGAATTTGAAATTACGAAATGTGCCTTTCAGCCCGCCGGATATGACAGAGGCTGAGGCTGATGAGGTTCGGGAGGCCATCCTGTCGGGGTGGATTACCACCGGCCCTCGGACTAAAAAACTTGAGAAACTGGTCGCCGGGTATGTAGGGACGGAAAAGGCCGTTTGCTTGAATTCAGCTACTGCGGCTCTTGAGATGTCTCTGCGTCTGCTTGGTGTCGGGCCGGGCGATGAGGTTATTGTGCCGGCATATACATACACGGCTTCGGCGAGTGTGGTCGCTCACGTGGGGGCGAGGTTGGTGTTTGTGGACATCCAGCCGGACTGCCTTGAGATGGACTATGACAGGATGGCGGCCGCTATCACGGAGCGCACTAAGGTTATCGTGCCGGTGGATTTGGGAGGTATCGTCTGCGACTATGAGAGGATTTTTTCTGTAGTCGAGGCGAAGAAGGGCTTGTTTGCTCCATCCAATGACATTCAGCGGAAGCTTGGCAGGATTGCCGTTTGTGCCGACTGTGCTCACGCATTCGGCGCGAATCGTCACGGGAAGATGGCCGGCTCGATTGCGGACTTCAGTTCGTTCAGTTTCCACGCGGTGAAGAATTTCACTACCGCCGAGGGCGGTGCGCTCGTCTGGAATCTGCCGTTCGGGAATGAGAAGGTTGAGGCTCAGCAGACTTATTGCGGCTCTCCTGTTCCGTTCATCGAAGGCGAGACTTGGAATGAGTTCCTCTACAGGCTTGCGCAGCTGTTCTCCCTGCACGGACAGAACAAGGATGCTCTTGCCAAGACTAAACTCGGGGCTTGGGAGTATGACATCATAGGCCCTTGGTACAAGTGTAATATGACCGATGTGGTGGCTGCGATAGGTTTGATTCAGTTTGAAAGGTATCCTTCTCTTCTTGCTCGCCGGCGTGCAATGATAGAGAAGATGAATGCGGCGTTCTCTTGCCTTAATGTTAAGGTGCTGAATCACTTCGGGCCGGACTGGAACAGCAGCGGACATCTTTACATCGTCCGTGTTCTGGGGAAGACCCGTGAGGAAACCAATAAGATTATCGAAAAGATGGCGGAGCGTGGCATCGCTACTAATGTCCATTACAAACCGCTTCCGATGATGACGGCCTATAAGGCTATGGGATATGACATTGCTAATTTCCCTAATGCTTACAAGGCGTTTGAGAATGAGATTACGCTGCCTCTGAATACGAAGATGAGCGATGAGGATGTGGATTATGTGATTGAGAATTTTATTGAAATAGTCCAGCACTCATAATGAAGCGTTTGTTTGATATGGTGATGAGCGGACTCGGACTTATTGTGTTGAGCCCGCTCTTTTTGATTGTCGCCATCTGGATCAAGTTGGATTCTCCTGGTCCGGTGTTCTACCGTCAGGTGAGGGTCGGGTGGCACAATAGGGATTTTCGGATATTCAAGTTCCGCTCGATGCGAGTAGGGGCTGATAAGGGAAGTCTCGTGACCATAGGGGGACATGATTCTCGTATTACACGTTCTGGATACTTTATCCGCAAGATGAAGATAGATGAGCTTCCGCAGTTGATTAATGTTTTCATCGGCGATATGAGTCTTGTGGGGCCTCGTCCGGAGGTGCGTCACTATGTGGATTACTGGACTCCAGAGCAGATGCGCGTACTTGATGTCCGTCCGGGCATCACTGACCCTGCTTCTATCAAGTTCCGCAATGAGAACGAGCTGATGGACAAGGCTGATGATCCTGAAAAGTACTATATCGAGGTCATTATGCAGGAGAAAATTAAGCTCTATCTGGAGTATGTCCGGAATGCTTCATTCTGGTACGACATCAAGCTCATATTCAAGACTTTCTGGGTGATTGTGAGGGAGAGGTAGGACTCGTTTGGTCTTGTGCGGAAAGAGTCATTGAGTTTAGTTGCTGATTATGAGAAAGTTCTTCGCTGGCCTTTGGCAGATCTTTTCCTTCCTCTTCGTGCCTCAGGTGTGGCGCAGCAATGGACGATGCGAGGATTGACGGAGCCGAAAGGCTCCGTCGTTTTTTTGCTGTTTTCGGCAACAAGAGTACGTGCCAAAGTGGATGTATGCGTTTGCGCAGATGCGTGGAATTTTGTAACTTCGCTCAGTATGTTTTGAATCAGGTGATATGGTAACGCTAAAGATACAAAATTTTGGCCCCATTAGAGATTCTGGCGTTGTGGCTCTGAATACTTTGCTATTGATTATCGGTAGGCAGAGTGCAGGTAAGAGCGCCTTTATGAAAGTGTTATGCCATTGTCGTTGGGTGGAGAAGCGTATCATGAATTCAACGGAAGAGGACAGGGTAGCTTATTACACGCACAATGGACGTTTTGCGAAGGAACTGATGCAGTTTCATCGTATCTATGAGCAGTATTTTAAAGAAGATACGAAGATAATATATGACGGCGATGTGCTGAGAATAGATTTCCAAGGCACGAATAAGAATGCCAAGATAACTCGCAAAAGCCCAAAACTGGAGAGGAGGTACAATACCAAGCTTTGTTATCTGCCTGCTGAAAGGAATTTGGTCTCTGCCATTAGAAATATAGACAAGTCTTACAAGACGACGGAACGTGACGTTTTGTTTAATTTTATAATGGAGTGGAACGAGGCAAAGGAAAATTATGATGCACAACATCCGATGAATCTCTCTTTGACAGATCAGTTCAGCTATTACAGCAAGGATAATGCCGACACGATAGTTCTACCTAACGGTACCCCTATTTCATCTTTCTTTGCGTCGAGTGGTGTTCAGTCAGTTATGCCGGTGGATGTCATGAGCGATTACCTGCAGAAGCAGGTAGGCAAGACGGCTAGCTTCAGCAAGATTGATTTGTCAAATACCATCTTGGAACTGCTAAACCAGAAAAAAGGTCAAGATATGGATCAGGCTGCAGTGGCGGAAGATGTGACATCAAGGATGAAGAAACGATTCGTATATCAGAGTATGCAGCTGTATATTGAGGAGCCGGAGCAAAATCTTTTTCCTGATGCACAATGTTCGTTGGTGCAGAATCTTGTCCGAAGAATCAAGAAAGCCGAGGAGAAAGGTGCGCAACATAGTTCGCTCGTAATGACAACCCATAGTCCGTATGTGCTTTCTACTTTGAATGTGATGATGGCCGGATCTTCAGCAAAAGAGAAGATGCCGGATAATGAGAGGATAGATGCATTGGTTGATGAGAGTACGTTGCTCCCTCTATCTGAATACTCGGCTTATTATATAAATGAAGAGGGGTGTTTTGTCAGTATCAAGGATACTGAATTGCCGATGTTCTCAGGTATAAACCTTGACGGGGTGTCAGATTGGGTTAATGACAGGATTGGTGCACTGAACGAAGTTGTCTATGGCGAATGAAGAGAGGCGGAACAATCGAACTGCCACCAAATCCACGCATGAGACCCTGCAACAAGCAGGATTTCAACCACAACAGTCATTAGACAAGAGAAAGACCCTGTCTACTTCTGAGGAAGGAAAGAAGTATCTGCTTGACATAGATGGAGAGAAATGCTCTGTGTTGTATCAAGTGGATGGCGTGATAATAAAAGAAGGCGCAAAATGTGACAAACTCGTTCTGGTTCATACTGGGGACGAGGGCGCAATGGAAAACTGGATAGAAATCTTCGTTGAACTTAAGGGGACGGACGTTAAACACGCCTTGGAACAACTGATTGCATCCGCAGAGGAACCAATCTTGAAACACGAATCAAATACGGAAAGGCGCGCAAGGGTTGTTGCTTCCAATTTTCCTGCAAATAATGCCAATCCGGACGTGGAGAAGCTCAAGGTGAAATTGGCTGCCATGAAAATTAAATACAAACAGTTCAAGAGCGGGCAAAGAGATTGTATTTGACCGATTATCTTGATGGCAGTAAGGTTAACCGTTCACTTCTCCGCATTGGCCTGTGAAAATAGTACTGATCTTTACGATTTGACCTGCCACCTGCTGCCGGCATAAGAAAAAAGTCAAGTCAAGTCAAGTCAAGTCAAGCTAAAACGATAACGTGCAGAAAAGTGGACACGTAAGAAAACATTAAAAGCAAAATACGATGAATATAGCGGTGATTATAGCCGGTGGCTCAGGCCATCGCATGGGA
>CAVHNN010000066.1:0-6908 GCA_963637465.1 Paludibacteraceae bacterium | reverse complement strand
GCGACAACGCTTGAGGGAGGGTGGCCGCATGGGCTGCCCTCTCTTTTTGTAGTGCGGAACTGCAGACCGCATTGCTGCGCTCCGAGCTCTTCACTGCTATATGTTTCAGTATGCATTAGTGTCACCGCCACGAGTCCGAACTCGATGTTGACCTTCGTGTTGGGCTTCGGACGGAAGCACTTGAAATCATGGTTGATTATTCGGAAAATGTAAAAATCGAGTCAAAAATTTAAACGGTTTCTTAGATTCAAGCCTTTGCAGGTGATTAATTTTGTCATATATTTGTGGCAATGCGTTCCGATGCCGTCATTCAGCATAAGGCTGTCGGTGTAGGCTGATGGAGAAAATAGTGGGGAATGGAAACTTTCCGGTCGATAGATGAACTAATCAGGATGCTTTCCAGAGAAAAAGTACTCCTGAAAGATATGTTTCAGAACAGGAAAAAGCTGTCGTACAGGTATGACACGGCAAGGGAGATTGTCGAGTACAAGGAGAGCCGCATAGCTTTTCTTATAGATTACGGAGTGATACACGACGGCGGGGACTTTCTTGAATTGGCAGATGTTTATCTGCGTTTCTTCGAGGCTGTTCTGGATGTCAATGAGGACATCAGTGTTGCGGGGGTAAAAGAAAGTCTGGATGCTTTGGATTCTGCCATTGAATATTATCAGGCGGAAACTTCCCCGCAACGCAAATATGGCTATCTCAAGGATGTGAAACGCATTCTGAGAAACATTGCCCTGACGACCTTCCGTAATGTGATAGACCTCAAGCGGAACATTGACAGTACCTACAAGAACGAGCCCAACTATAGGGTAAAGAAACTCAAGCTCCAGAAGCTTGACGGCAAGCGTATGGCCGTGGCAGAGCTGATAAGGCAGACGGAGCATTTCATTGCAGACAGGCGGCAGGGATTCTTCGCCGTGACTGCGGACTTTGCCTTGAAACAGACCGTTTCCGATGTCAAGCTTCAACTTATAGAAGCATACCACAACATTCTTGAACTTGACAGGCAGATCATAGAATATCTCAACCTTATTGATTATCAGAACCATCTTGTGGAAAAGCTCAGAAGGATAAAGTACCTGCGTGATCAGCTTGTGCTTGAGTCCCAGTCGGATGTGAGGGCGGTGCTTGCGTCTTCCAATCCCGTCTGGATGGAGAACCGTCCCAAATATACTCTTAAGGTTTCTCTTGCAGCTCTGAGGAACAGTGATGAGGGGCTTGCCGCGCTCAAAGCTCTTTCAGGAAGAATGAGAAAGGGTGTGGCGGCAGGCGGTCGGCACAAGGCTGAACCGTTAGCTGAAGAGTATCTCAATGTCAAATCCAGAATTGCCGATGGCTTTAACACTACAGAAATAAAAAACGCCTTTGCCGCTTCCGGGGTGGATCTGTATGCATTCGTAATGAACCGTAACTTTCAGAAGCCTGCTGATCGGGAGCAAAGGCTCGTGCTTTTCTGTCAGATTGCCTCGCAGTTTCTCGATGAATTGGTGGTAACCGACAGCTATCAGATGGATAATGATTTAGAATATCCGCTGATATATCCCGCATAATCAGATAACATCCGACAAAATGAAATACACCAAGGAAATATTCGACATATTGAGCCGCGGCGGCTTCATCTGTTCCGACAGTGTCCGGCATCAGACAAGGAACATATATGATGCAATTGAGGACAACTACGAACAGTACAGGGATTATTATTCCGGCATAGGCTTCAATCTTGAAAGTGGGAACGGCTATTACTTTTTCACCCGTCAGGAGAGCCGAGTTGAACTTGATGCCAAGCTGGACAGGTTCATCCGCTGGATAGACAGGCTTGATTTCCTCAAGACATTCAACACGGTTTTCGGTCCTGGTTTCACTTTCCGTTCATCGAATATCCTTGAGCAAATTGCTGCCGACATTGAATTGAAGGAGAAAGCGCTGCATCTGTATGCGGAGAAAATGAAACTGGAGGAGATTATTGACAAACTTGTTGAAGAACTGGAAAAAATAGGTTTCATTGAAATGGAAAATGAACTGGACGGTACTTGGAAAGTGACCGGAGCATTCCATTATATTGAAGAATTGGTAGATTGTCTGACTGTGTCAGAGGAGGTCAGGGATGAGGTGCTTGAATAAAGTCGTTTTCATCAATAGCGCGAATGTCCCCTATGCGGAGATATCTCTCGACGGAAATGTGCATTTTATCGGCACTCAAGGAGTGGGGAAGAGCACCCTGCTCCGTGCGGTTCTGTTTTTCTATAACGGAGACAAACTGAAACTGGGAATCCCCAAGGAAAAGAAAGGATTTGACGACTTCTACCTGCCGCATTCCAATTCTTATATAGTCTATGAGGTCACGCACGAGCGCGGTGACTTCTGCGTTCTGGTCTTCCGTAGTCAGGGGCGGGCCTGTTTCCGTTTCATTGCAGGCAAGTATGACCGGCGGCTTCTTGTTGACGACACCGGGGACGTGGCAGGAGACTACAGCCTCATCCGGCAGCGTCTCGCTGGACGATATATGTCCAGAATCATCGATAAATACGATGAATATCGCAACATCATCTACGGAAACCATCGTGCGACGGACAAAGAATTCTATAATTTTGCATTGATGGAGAGTCCGTCGTATCAGAATATTCCGCGCTCTCTTCAGAATGTATTCCTCAATTCACGGGTTGATGCCGAATTCATCAAGGAGATTATCATCCGCTCGATGAATGACGATGTGCCGGCGATTGACCTGTCTTATTACCGTCGTCAGGTGGCTGATTTCGCGATGGAATATTCCAACATCTCCGAGTGGTTCCGTGAAGATTCGAAAGGGGTGGTCATCGTCAGGGTGAATGCTCAGAAAGTCATTGACAACTACCGCCGTCTGCTCTTTCTCCGGAATCAGGCGGAATCCCTTTATTCCGAACTCCTTTTCGCTGACAGGGTCGCGAGGGAAAGTCTTCCGCGGCAGAAGGAGGAGGAGCAGAATCATCTTTCGGAACTGCGGCGCCTTGATCGTCTCCTTTCAGAACAGCAGCAGAAGTTTGACAAGGAAAAGGAGGATGTGAACAAGGACATCGGGGAAGTGGAAAGCAAGCTCAAGAGTATCAAGACCAAGCGGAAATATTACGAAGAAATCGGCATCGATGCCCTGCTGACCCGGGTGGCGACCTGTCCGACTGTCAAAATGCAGCTCGAAAGTCTTGGGAAAAGGAAAGAAATGCTGACTATGAAAAGTCGGAATCTTTCCGCCAAGTACGAGGCGCTTGAGGAAGGTATACGCAGCGAATGTATGAAGTTCGAAAATATTGCCAATGCCAGAATCTTGGAGGCAAAAGAAAAATTTCTCGATGATTGTGAGAAACTTTCATCGGAATTGGCGGCGAGGACTGAAGAGATAAACAGGGAATATGAGTCTGCTCTCGGTTTGTTGGGGGAGAAAGCTGAATCGCTTTCTCTCAAGGAGAGGGAACTGGACAGAGAAGCTGTACAGTTGAGCTATTTGCGCCCTCTTGGGGAGGAGATAGATGACAAACGTTCCCGTCTGACCCAACTTGAACAATCAGCAGATGTTCTCAAATCCCAGATTAAAACATACGAACTTGAGATTGAGAAATTTCAGCAGTCTTACGAAATGGAGAAGGAAAAGCTCTCACGCGAGCTTGAGACCGCACAGAGGGATCTTGAAAGGGAGATTGCCGGCACTGAAGAAAGAATCAGGAGGATTGACGAACTCGTTTCATCTGCTTCCGGTTCATTCTATGAGTGGCTTGACTCCAATCTTCCGGGGTGGGAGCGCAATGTCGGGAAAGTAATCGACCAGCAAAGGATTCTCTACCGCAAGGGGTTGAAGCCTAAATGTTCGGGAGACGGAAATGAAAAGTCTTTCTATGGGATAGAACTTGACCTGAGCGAAGTGGAATCCGCAGTCAAGACTCCCGGTCAGCTCCGTAAAGAAAAGGAGATGTACGAAAATGCGATTTTGGATATCAAGGCCGCTATTGGTGAGAAAACGACCGCTAACGAAAAGGCTGTTCAAGCACTCTCGGATCGTTACTCTCCAAAAGTAAAGGCGCTGCTGACGAAGAGGAACACGGATACGGCAAGTCTCCAGATTTTGCCCGGGCAAATCAAGACGCTCGAAATTGAAATCAGAGGTCTTGAAGACAGACAGAAGGAGATGCTTGCAGTTCGCAAGACCGAACTGGAAAAACGCAGGCAGACCCTTTCCGGCGAGCGTATGGAACTTGAAAGGGAAAAGAAGCGCATTGATGACAGACGGGTCGTGAAACAGAAAGAAGCCGGAAAGCTCAAGGATCAGAAACTCAAGGCGCTTGAGGTGGAGAAAGATTCTTTTCTCGCGGACAGACGCGCCGAGATGGCGGTCAAGCGCGATTGGCAGGAGATGTCGATACGGGAGCTGACTGCCAGCCGGGATGCCGAGCTCAAGGGGGCGGGAGTGGATGTGTCGGCCCTGAAAGATTGTGAAAATCAAATCAAGAACTTGAGCGATGAATTGGATTTCATCGATGCAAACCGTGACAAAACTGTTGAATACAGGAAGGACAAGAGGGAACTCTTTGACAAGGAGGACGAATTCAGACAGTTAAGGCGCGCTCTGGAGGACAAGCGTGCGGTTCTTGCGGAAAGACATCAAATCCGCGTCAGACAGCTTAATGACAGGCATAGCGCGGAGAAATCCTCGCTTGAGGCGGTGCAAAAGGTTATCAGGGAATCTGAAGCCGGCTTCGTGAAATTGGAGGAGTTCCGGAGTTCCGGACTTTTTCCGGCATATCTTCACGAATTGGAAGAGCAAACTTCGTCTTCGGGGGCGCTTCCGCTGATTGAAGAACTGAAGAATACCATTACGGAAAGTATGAGCGTTAAGGATCAGTTCAAACGTTCGGTGAACATATTCAAGGCTCCTTTCGGATCGGGGAACGTCTTCCGCTTCAAGACCAACCTCGTCCTTGACGAGGATTATATGGAATATGCCTCCAATCTGGAGGAGTTTGTGGAGCAGAACAAGATTGAGGAGTACAGGGGAAGAACCAGTGACCGCTATCTGGAGATATTGCAGCGGGTTTCAAGAGAGATGGGCGACATAGGCGGTTTTGCCTCACAGGTTGAAAGGATCATTCGTGAAATCAACTCTGATTTCCGGGAAAAGAATTTTGTCGGGGCTATCCGGAGCATAGAAATCCGCAGGACGGATTCTTCGGACAGTATGGTTCAGCTCTTGCTTAAAATCAAGGAATTTACGGACGATAACTCTTTCAGTCTGGGCGGACTTAATCTTTTCAGTGAAGAGAAAGGCCGTGATGTCGCGAACCGTGATGCCGTCAGATATCTCGAAGATTTTATGTCTTCGCTCAACGATTTCCCTTCCCGCTCCCATCTTACGCTTTCCGACACGTTTATGCTGCAGTTCCGTGTCGTGGAGAATGACAACGATACAGGATGGGTGGAAAAAATAGCCAATGTAGGATCAGACGGCACTGACATTCTGGTGAAAGCGATGGTGAACATAATGCTGATCAATGTGTTTAAGGAGAATGTTTCGCGCAGGTTCGGCGAGTTCCGGCTTCACTGTATGATGGATGAAATCGGAAAGCTTCATCCGAACAACATCAAGGGAATTCTTGATTTTGCGAACAGCCGCAATATCCTGCTCATTAACTCGTCCCCTACGACATACAATGTTTCGGACTACCGGTACACCTATCTTCTGAGCAAGGACAAGAATGCCAAGACTATAATCAATCCTTTGATTTCCAAAAGGGAAGCAAGCGTCGGAGAAGACGGGGTGCAGAATTGATGTCGCAGTATGATGAAAAAATCAGAGTACGAAATATTGCTTGACCTTTCTCATGGGAAAGATGTGGGAGGCAGTCGGCTGTCGGGAGAACTGCTTGACAGACTCCGCTCGGAACAGCTTGTCACCGCCATTAGACACGGAAGCCGCGTTTCCTACCGGGCTGTCAATCCTTCGGAAATTAGCCGCGCTTTCACCCTTGTTGATCCTTCATCCCTGCAGTCCCGTGCGGAGCAAGTCGAGGCATTCGGCGATTCGAAGGTTGTCCGGGTGCGCTCCTGCCCGGGTTTTCCGGTTAACGTCCAAAGCCCTCTGACAGTGATTTTGGACGATAATGAACTGCTTCTGAACCCTGTCAGAGGCGCATTCACGTTCATTTCAGACTGGAAAACTTTCCGCATTGCACCAGATGTCATCGTGGTCGGGGTGGAAAATATGGAAAACTTCCGTTTTATTGCCAAGCAACGCCATTTATTTGAATATCTGGAGTCTCCGCTTCTTTTTGTAAGCCGCTATCCCCAGTCCGGAGATCTGACAAGGTGGCTGCGTACCGTCACGAACCGCTACATACACTTCGGGGACCTCGATCTTGCCGGAATCAGTATTTTTCTGACTGAATTCCGTAAACCTTTGAATGATCTTCAAGGGAAGCGGACGGAATATTTCATACCGTCTGATGTCTCAGAGCGCCTTGCATGCGGCTCTACCGAACGCTATGATACCCAGATTGCACGTTTCGGCAATCTCGATAGCGATGACCCGAGACTTAGGTACTTGATTTCCCTCATACACAAATACCGCCGGGGCTACGATCAGGAAGGATTCATATGTTTCTGATTTTGATATAAGCGGTCACCCGACCTGCAGTCCCCGAACTTGTATTCATAATGTCATTGGTCATGTCTATAAATGTTTCCGCTCAGAGACTTTCCGAGCGTCAGCTCCATCTCGCCACCTGCGCGGCTCTTGAGGCGCAGGGTGACCTCGTTAGATTGGAACCGGCGGAACATGCCGCATTGGATGCCGGACTCCTGATTTCAGTATCTCGCCATACACGTCAAAGTGGAAAACAGCTGCCCGGAGTCTGAACCCAACGAATGGCTGGAACCCG
>CAVHNN010000065.1:0-7245 GCA_963637465.1 Paludibacteraceae bacterium | reverse complement strand
TAGCCACCGCTACGCTCCCTCTTCCAAAGCCGAAACTGCCTCGAAAATTCCGCATAATAAAATTCGGGAACCATTTCAAAACAGCTTCTAATTGATTATCTTTGTAGATTAGACTGAAACATTAACAATATATGGACATAACACTTAAGCAGGGCTGCAAATACGCCCTTCTTGTCCCGACCAGCATGGGACTCCGCATCACTCCGGAAAACGGCCAGCCAGTACAGTGCAGCGACGTTCTGCATCTTCAGGCCACAAGCGCCGAGACCAACGTCGCCAGCGTGTCTTCATATCTCGGCCTTCCGGTCAAGGTTCTGACCGCATTTGTCAAGGACAGCCCGTTCGCGGCATTCATCAAGTCCAACCTCCGTGCGAGGGGAATGGACTTCGAGGGCCCGGAAGTGCCTCAGGGAGGCCCGTGGGGCTACAGGCATCAGATCAACATAGCCGACAGCGGATACGGCTCCAGGGGGCCGCGCGTGTGGAACGACCGTGCGGGCGAAGTGGGACGCACCCTCAATGTCAAGGACTTCGACCTCGACCGCATCTTCGGACAGGAGGGCGTGCAGATTGTACACCTCTCCGGCCTTATCGCCGCGCTGAGCCCTGACACCAGCAAGTTCTGCCTCGAGATCGCCCGCGCCGCCAAGAAGTACGGCACCCGCATCAGCTTCGACCTCAACTACCGCGCGTCGTTCTGGAAGGGTCGCGAGAGCGAGCTGCACGATATCTTCTCTGAGATTTGCAGCATTTCCGACATCCTCATCGGCAACGAGGAGGACTTCCAGCTCTGCCTGGGAATCGAGGGCCCGGAGGCCGGCGGCAAGGACATCGCTTCCAAGATTGACGGCTTCAAGGAGATGATCCGCCGTGTGAAGAAGGAATACCCTGGAGCACAGGTGTTCGCCACCACTCTCCGTCAGGTCAACAACACCAACAGCCACAACTGGGGCGCAATCATGCTTGAGGGAGACACCTGGCACGTGGTCGAGCCGCGCGAAATCCACGTCCTCGACCGCATCGGCGGAGGCGACGGATTCGTGGGAGGTCTTCTCTACGCCGTCCTCAAGGGATGGGAGCCGGAGAAGTGGATTCAGTTCGGCTGGGCGAGCGGCGCGCTTGCCACGACTTTCCTCACGGACTATGGTCAGCCGGCCGACGAGGAACAGGTATGGAGCATCTGGCAGGGCAACGCCCGCGTCAAGAGATAGAGGAGAGCCATGCTGTACTACGCAAGAGGTTCCAAGACGGACAATATCACTCCCGATGAGGTCAGGGCGATATTGAAGGAGGTCTTCGACAAGATGGGGAAGAAGAAGCGCGTGCTGGCTCTGCCGCCGGACTTCACCCGTCTCAACTCGTATGCCGGGCCTATCACCGAGATGGTCTATGACTACTTCGGCGACGCTCTCACGGACGTGATGCCGGCGCTTGGGACGCACTCCCCGATGACGGACGAACAGATAAAGACCATGTTCGGGCATGTCCCGGCCGACCGTTTCCGCGTGCACGACTGGCGCAACGACGTCGCTACCGTGGGGCAGGTTCCTTCCGAGTATGTCCACGAGGTTTCTGAGGGCAGGCTCAACTACAGCTGGCCGGCGCAGGTCAACCGTCTCCTGCTCGACCCGTCCTTCGACCTTATACTCTCTATCGGGCAGGTCGTGCCTCACGAGGTGATAGGCATGGCCAACTACACCAAGAACATCTTCGTCGGGGTGGGCGGAGCCGAGGGCATCAACAAGAGCCACTATATCGGCGCGACCTACGGACTCGAACGCATAATGGGCCGGGCCAAGTCGCCGGTGCGCGACGTGATGGAGTATGCGAGGACACATTTCATCAAGGATCTTCCTATAGTATATGTCCTCACCGTCCGTGCCAAGAACGAGGCCACCGGGGAGATGGAGCTCAAGGGCCTTTTCATCGGGGACGATTTCGAGTGCTTCCAGAAGGCTTCCGACCTCTCTCTTGAGACCAACTTCATAATGGTGGATCACGAGATAAAGAAGTGTCTGGTGTACCTCGACCCGGAGGAGTTCAAGAGCACCTGGCTTGGCAACAAGAGCATCTACCGTACCAGGATGGCGCTTGCCGACGGGGCGGAACTCGTGGTGATCGCCCCGGCGCTCAAGGAATTCGGGGAGGACAAGACGATGGACACCCTGATCCGCAAGTACGGCTACAAGGGAACCCCGCACACGCTTGAGGCTACGGAGAAGAATGCCGACCTTCAGGAGAATCTCGGGGCGTCGGCGCATCTTATCCACGGCTCGTCCGAGGGGCGTTTCACGATTACGTACTGCCCGGGTCCGGACATGAGCCCGGAGGAGATAGAGAGCGTGGGCTTCAAGTACGGAAAGCTCGACGAGATAATGGAACACTATCATCCGGAGCGTCTCAAGGACGGATGGAACACCATGCCGGACGGGGAGGAGATCTACTACATCTCCAATCCGGCGCTCGGGCTCTGGGCTTATCCGGAGAGATTCAAGGATTGAGATGAAGATAGTTTGCGACAACAAGATACCGTTCCTCCGCGGGGTTCTCGAACCTTACGCGGAGGTCGTGTATCTCCCCGGAAAGGAAACCACCCCCGAGGTGGTCAGGGATGCCGACGCATTGATCACCCGCACCCGCACCATCTGCGACGAGAAGCTGCTTAAGGATTCTTCCGTCAAGGTGATCGCCACCGCGACGATTGGCTATGACCACATTGACACCCGCTGGTGCGAACAGAACGGCATCATCTGGCGCAATGCTCCGGGATGCAACTCCTGGTCGGTGAAGCAGTATATCAGTTCGGTGCTGGTGAGTCTTGCGCGGATGCGCTCCCTCAGGCTCGAAGGGATGACGCTCGGAGTTGTCGGAGTGGGCAATGTGGGATCCAAGGTGGCCGTAGCCGCTTCGGCGCTCGGAATGAAGGTGCTGCTCAACGACCCTCCGCGCGAGCGCAGGGAGGGGGGCGCGGCTTTCGTGAGCCTGGATGAAATTCTGGAGAAGAGCGACATAATCACCCTTCATGTGCCTCTGTCCAGGGAGGGGGAGGATGCCACCTGGCATCTTTTCGATGAGGAGAGGATAGGCCGAATGAAGCGGTCTCAGATTCTCATCAACTCTTCCCGCGGACCTGTGGTGGACAATGCGGCCCTCAAGAAGGCCCTGCAGGCCCGCTCGATTGCGGGCGGCGTGCTCGACGTGTGGGAGGGGGAGCCGGATCTCGATCCGGAGCTTGTCTTTTCTCTTGACATCAGCACTCCGCATATCGCCGGCTACAGCGCCGACGGCAAGGCCAACGGCACTTCGGCGAGCGTGCGTACCGTCTCGCAGGTGCTCGGGCTTCCGCTGACGGACTGGTCCCCGGAGGATATCCCTTCGCCGTCCGTGCCGCTTGAGTTCAGCATCGACGCTGCCGGGAAGAGCCGTGGGGAAGTGCTTTCGGAGGCAGTCCTTTATACCTATGACGTTATGGGTGACAGCGATTCTCTTCGGGCTGGTCTCGCTTCGTTCGAGAAGCTCCGGGGCGACTACCCGGTGCGCAGGGAGCCGTCGGCGTTCACCCTGAATCTTCACGGGGGAGACCCCCTCACCGTCCCGGCTCTTGAGGAGCTGGGCTTCAAAGTAAACCAAATAACAGACAGATAATATGAAACCGGTTTCAGACATCGGACTTATCGGACTCGCCGTAATGGGGGAGAACCTGGTCCTCAACATGGAGAGCAAAGGCTTCCATGTCAGTGTATTCAACCGCACCGTAGAAAAGGTTGAAAAGTTTATGGAAGGCCGCGGAAAGGGCAAGAACATCTACGGAGCCCATTCCCTCGAGGATTTCGTGTCTTCTCTCAAGAGCCCGCGCAAGGTCTTCCTCATGGTGAAGGCCGGGCAGGCGGTGGATGATTTCATCGACAAGCTCATCCCGCTTCTCGACAAGGGGGACATCATCATCGACGGCGGCAACACCCATTTCCCGGACACCACTCGCCGCACCGCTTATGTGGAGAGCAAGGGCCTTCTCTATGTCGGCACAGGGGTGTCCGGCGGAGAGGAGGGAGCCCTCAAGGGCCCTTCCATGATGCCTGGCGGATCCCCTGCCGCATGGCCATACGTGAAGCCTATTTTCCAGGGAATCTGCGCCAAGGTCAGCGACGGCACTCCGTGCTGCGACTGGGTCGGAGAAGGCGGAGCCGGCCACTTCGTGAAGATGGTGCACAACGGCATCGAATACGGTGACATCCAGCTCATCTGCGAGTGCTACCAGATAATGAAGGACGTTCTCGGCATGAGCAATGAGGAGATGCACGAGGTGTTCGCCGAGTGGAACAAGGGCGACCTGGACAGCTACCTCATCGAAATCACCCGCGACATTCTCGCCAAGAAGGATGAGGACGGCAGGTACGTGCTCGACTATATCCTCGACACCGCCGGCCAGAAGGGTACCGGCAAGTGGACGGCCGTGGCCGCGCTGGATGCCGGCGTGCCTCTCACCCTCATCGGTGAGGCCGTCTTCGCGCGCTGCCTCTCAGCCCAGAAAGAGGAGAGGGTGGCCGCCTCCAAGATTCTTCAGGGCCCGAAGCCTGCCAAGTTCACCGGCGACAGGAAGGCGTTCCTCGAAGATCTGCGCAAGGCTCTCTTTGCCGCCAAGGTGGTGTCCTACGCCCAGGGCTATACGCTCATGCGCGCCGCCGCCAAGGAGTACGGCTGGAATCTCAATTACGGCGGAATCGCCCTCATGTGGAGGGGCGGCTGCATCATCCGCAGCGTCTTCCTCGGCAAGATCAAGGAGGCGTTCGACAAGAATCCTGACATTGCCAACATCCTGCTTGACCCTTATTTCTGCGACAAGCTCGCGCAGGCCCAGCAGGGATGGAGAAACGTGCTCGCGCAGGCCATCGTGAACGGTGTCCCTGCACCTACCCTGAGCGCCGCTCTCGAGTACTATGACGGATATCGCTGCGACAGGCTTCCTGCAAACCTGCTTCAGGCTCAGCGCGACTACTTCGGAGCGCACACCTACGAGCGCACCGACCGTCCTCGCGGGGAGTTCTTCCACACCAACTGGACCGGACACGGCGGAGATACCGTCGCCGGCACTTACATTGCATAATAACAAACAAATAACCAATTAGTTATGATGAAAATAGGAAAATATTCATTCGGAGTCGGTGACCGCTTCGCGCACGAGGGCGTCTCACAGCTCAAGGCTCTCCTCAAGGCCGAGAAGGAGTTCGGGGTGAGCTTTGTTCCGGTATGGAACAAGTCCAACCGTGAGCACCAGATTGTGCACACCGAGCCTATGGAGACCCGCCGCGAGGCCGATGCCGCAGTGAAGGCTCTCGGATATACCGGACAGTATTTCGTGGATGCCGACCATATCAACATGAACAACGTGGATCGTTTCATCGACGCTTCCGACTTCTTTACCATCGATGTGGCCGACTATATCGGAAAGCCTGCCGATCCTAAGGACGTCGACGCTTTCGTGAAGGACAACGCCCGCTTCATCGGCTCGCTCTCCATCCCGGGCATCGCCGAGCCTTTCGAGGTTTCCGAGGCCCAGATTCGCGCCATAGCCGACCGTTACCTCTTCGCCGCCCAGGAGGCTGGACGCATCTACCGCCACATCGCCGCCAAGAAGGGCGAGGGCAACTTCGTGACCGAGGTATCCATGGATGAGGTCAATGATCCTCAGACTCCGGTCGAGATTCTCTTCATCCTGAGCGCGCTCGCCTCTCAGAAGGTGCCTGCCCAGACCATCGCTCCGAAGTTCACCGGCCGTTTCAACAAGGGCGTGGACTATCGCGGGGATGTCAAGCAGTTCGAGAAGGAGTTCGAGGAGGATCTGCTCGTGATCGATTTCGCCGTCAAGGAGTTCGGGCTCATGGACAACCTCAAGCTCAGCATCCATTCCGGTTCCGACAAGTTCTCAATCTACCCTATCATGGGCCGTCTTATCCGGAAGTACGACAAGGGAATCCACATCAAGACCGCAGGCACCACCTGGCTTGAGGAGAACATCGGACTTGCAGTGGCCGACCCGGAGGCCCTCAAGCTCGCCAAGAAGATCTATATCAACGCTCTCGGACGCATGTCCGAGCTGACCGTGCCTTATGCGACCGTGATTGACGTGGACGTCAACGCCCTTCCTACCCCTGAAGAGGTGGAGAAGTGGGATGCCGACACCTACGCCCGCACGATGCGCCACAATCAGGCCGATCCTCTCTACAATCCGTCTTTCCGCCAGCTCATCCATGTCAGCTACAAGATTGCCGCCGAGCTCGGAGACGAGTACTATCCGGCACTCGAGAAGCATACCGACGTCATCGGCGAGCAGGTGATCGAGAACCTCTGCGAGAGGCATATCAAGAGACTGTTCAACAAATAGGAGGAGGCTGCTTATGAAATGGTCATTCGATGATTTGAAAGGACGCAACTGCGTCATCACCGGAGGTTTCGGCATCCTCGGCATGGCTCTCACCAGGGGTCTGGCCGAGGCCGGAGTGAACCTTGCCGTCATCAGCCGCAGTGCCGACAATCCTGCCAAGGGCGAGGCCATCGCCAAGGAGTTCGGGGTGAAATGCCTCGGAATTTCCGCCAGCACCCTCGACAAGGAGGCCCTCATCGCCGCCCGCGACCTCATCCACGAGAAGCTCGGCAAGATAGACATCCTCATCAACTGCGCCGGGGGCAACTCCCCGAAGGCCACCTGCAAGGTGGAGCAGATGAGCAAGGACGACGACCTCGCCGACACTTTCTACGGACTGGGGCTTGACGGCTTCCAGCAGGTCTATGACCTGAACTTCAAGGGCACCCTGCTCGCCACGATGGTCTTCACCACCGATATGATAGAGGCCGGCAAGGGCAACGTGCTCAACATCTCCTCGATGAACGCCATCCGTCCTCTGACGAAGATTCCTGCATATTCTGCGGCCAAGGGTTCGATCAACAACTTCACCCAGTGGTACGCAGTGCATGTCGCCCAGCTGGGCATCCGCTGCAACGCCATCGCTCCGGGCTTCTTCCTCACCGACCAGAACCGCTTCCTGCTCACCGACGAGCAGACGGGCGAGCTCAAGCCGCGCGGCAAGAAGATCATAGCGAACACCCCGACCCACAAGTTCGGCGAGCCGGAGGATCTCGTGGGAACCATGCTGTACCTTCTCAGCGACATCTCTTCGTTCGTCACCGGCATCGTCATCCCTGTGGACGGCGGATACAGCGCCTTCGGAGGGGTTTAGCCGATTTTGA
>CAVHNN010000064.1:0-7299 GCA_963637465.1 Paludibacteraceae bacterium | reverse complement strand
GGTCTCGTCATCCTTGCCTGCTCCGACCTCTCCGCCTCCACTACCTCACCCAAGTTCCTTCCGCCGGCCCGGCCCTCACGTTCGAAGATGGGTGGCATTGTGCTTTCATTCGTGGTTCTGTGCCAGAGCCGGAAAGACCGTCAATCCTCGCTCGAACCTTTGTGCTTCCGGCTCCTGACGCGCCTGTCGGCTTGTCTGCTCAACTTTCCCGTCCAACTGCCGTCACGGCTCACGCCGTCACGACAGCCGACCAAAAAAGTTCGAGCGGTGGGCTTTACTGCCGCTTCTGCATTGTCAAGAATTGCAGCGTCCTCGCCCGCCCGAAGGTCACCACGGAGGAATACAAATACCACAAAACCGCAGCGCTGTCGCGCAGCGGTGAGATATGCTTCGGTTTATGTCAAAGGGTTTACTTCAAGTTTAAGTTTATGTAATACAAAGCAAATTATTTTGTATCTTTGCGTTGTGTTAGGTTAGAATACTTATTGAGGTTCCTCTGAGTTACCTCTGAGTTTAAGAGTTCAAAGGTCGAGGTCCTCCTGACCCAGGCTCTGCATAGTACAATTCCCTGAAGCCCTGTCTTGCCGAGATGGTCAGACAGGGTTTCGTTATAATTGACGGGAAAGATGCCGAAGTATATGCCGAATAGCCGGTTCTCGGACTGCTGGTCATCGGTGGGGGAAGTGACTTTCTTCCACCGGAACGGCGTGTGCTTCTGGAGGAAACGGGCGCATCCGGTGTTCCCCGGGACGATGTCGCAGATGGAGCGTCAGACGGTTCATCTGCGTGCGCTTGAAGCCTGGAGAGGGCTTGCGGCGGATGTGCAGGAGAAGTGGAACTCATTGGCCGTGCCGGTTGTCAGCCACAGGCCGCCGTTCAGGAAGGACCACCATATTTCAGGATACAATCTTTTCGTGTCAGCTTATCACGGCTTCGCACAGCTCGGCAATGAGCACGTCCCGGCACCCGGGGCATACGAAGAATTGCCGGTCTTCTCCGTATCGTACCACTCCGCATCGATACGGGACGGCGATACACTATGCATCAAACTGAGAACGCGGCTCGAACGAAATGTCGACCCCTCACGGTATCGGGTCGCCGTCAGGTTACAGTTGACCTCTCCCGGATCCGGTCGCAGGCCCGGCTATCTCCGGTTCTTCATTGCCGCTGACAACTGCACATCTTCCGACTGCGTCGTTGAAATCCCGGTCCCGGGATACAAGGATATCTGGAATCTGGACTTGACTTCGTACCAGGTGCATATGCGCTACCTTCTCATTGATTCCAAGACCGGCTACAGGAACACTTTCAAAAAGAAATCCTTCCTGATGAATCTCTGATTTCTTATTAAAGCAACACTTTATGTGAAGTAATCTAATTATTTGTATATGAGTAATTAGAAAAACTTTCGTATATTTGCATTGGAATCAGGGGCTGCTACGCATAGCAAGATTATGATAGCAAAGCCTTCCATAGCGTTCAACGACTTCGCCGGAACTGCGAAGGAGGTCACCGCCCGCAATGTCAATGGCAGGAACGTGCTTTCCGTACGTGCCAAGCAGAGCAAGACGGTCACACCCGCCCAGGCCACTTCAAGAAATAAGTTGTCCAAGATCTCCCGGGAGTACAAGCAGCTCTCTGATTCCCAAATGCAGGCCTGGGAGATTTTGGCTCAACATCTCAAAGGCGTTTCCTGCTTCGGCAAGGCGGCGGAGATGACAGGACACAACGCCTTTGTCCGCCTCAACATCAATCGTCAGCTGGCCGGAGAACCCCTCCTGCTCGACGCCCCTTCGCGCATCACCTCCGTCCCTCAGGTCGTTTATTCTACCGTAAGCATCACTCCGGAACTCGTCATATTCGGCGGAATCACTCACGAGAGCTCGCCTTACAAGCTCGTGGTGAAGATGTCCGGCAGTCAGTCCGCCGGCATTTCTTCCGGCTGGAGCAAGACCGTCATCATCTCCAGCGACACCGAGGATGACTGGGGCGAAGCCAATCTGACCAAGCTGTACTTGAAGACCATCGGCGCAGAGCCGGTGCCCGGGAAAAAGGTTTTCATCGAATCTTACTGGATGGACACTTCCACCGGCTTCACCGGCCAGGTTCGAAAGGACTATGTGGTCGTGACCGGCGAGTCTTCCTACCGGAAGCGCATGAAGGTAGATGACGATGACCTCCGGGAAGACGCCGAACAGCACGTCTCTTCTATCGATGTCGACTTCTCGACGGATTCTCCGGTAGTATTCACTGACACCATGTGCCTAGGCCACAGCAATATCGCGTCTTCCTATGCCTATCTGGACGAAGCCCTGCCCGCGGATCTTATCGGTTTGTTCTATGTTCTGGGCCGTGGTGCCGGCGAGGACGGCTCCCTGCATCCGCAGTCCTATCAGGTAGAGACCGTTAACTCGAACGACAAAGGGCAGATCAACTTCAAGCACCGTGGCGGCAGGTATATTAAGCCTTCGGAGGTTTTCGGCACCGGCACACTCTATTAACCCCTAATCCATCGACCATATGTTCAACAGCATATCAAATAACTTCGGGGCCGGGACGATTCAGTTCAAGGACTACCAGGCGGACAACCACGTGGTTCTCAATGCCAAATTCACCTATAACACCACGGATGCGGCATACCTGGCAGCCGACGTGCTTGAAATCACCGTCCCCGACCTCGCCATTGACCGCAGCGCAGTGGCCGGCGTGATGCTGCGCTACATTGACCGCGGCACCAAGTACGGCTACCCATACATCTCCGATGGCGGCACCGTCTTGAAGTCTTGGGTGAAGGACAAGAACACGCTGTGCATCGAGAAGCTGACAGCCTTCGACGGGCACGAGGAGATGATTGTCTACATTCACGCCCTGTACTGCCAGCTGGCCCGGGGAGCCAACGCCGTCAAGAGCGCGACATCTTCGCTCACCTTCAGACAGGCGACAAAATGCGTGAACTGGGGCACGGACAATGTCTGCGTAATCAGCGACCGCTGGGTGTTCCTGCATCTGGAAATCGACGGAGCCGCTTCTGCGGGCGAGAATGTGGACTGGCGCTGCCTCATAGACGGATTCCCGGTGGATGTCGATATCGACATTCCGCTGGTCATGGCGTCCTGCAAACAGAATCCCAAGGCCGGAGGCGTGAACGAGTGCCACATCAGAGACTCATTCTGGACGATGGCCAATGGAGAGCGCAACGACGGCTTCTCCGATACGGGCAACAACGCCTTCCTGTTCGGCTTCCTTGTCAGGGACAATGAGCCTGTAGTTGATGTTGAAGGGCGGCTGCACATCGCGGAGAATCCCATCAAGGGCAACAGGACCGACCAGATTTCCGCTTTTGAACTGGAGCTGTCGCCTTCTCCGTCGCTTGCTTATATGACGGGTTATATGGGCAAGTACGGCTCGACTTACCACATCGTCTACCCGAAGTCCGTCCCGGAGGGAATGCCCGATTTCAAGATGTTCCTTGTAGGCCGTGGCCAGACCGGTTCGGGACTCTGGCTCCAGTTGGATGCCGTGGAACTGACCACGATAGACTCAAAGCGCACCATCAAGGTTTCCAACCTCACCGGCATGAACTCCGTTTCCGTGAAACTCTTCGACACG
The DNA here is from genome assembly GCA_963637465.1 of Paludibacteraceae bacterium. Classification (GTDB taxonomy): domain Bacteria; phylum Bacteroidota; class Bacteroidia; order Bacteroidales; family UBA932; genus Cryptobacteroides. The sequence goes on along the minus strand of CAVHNN010000064.1, from coordinate 3,690 downwards.
GGAGCAGCAATCCCGATTTCTTAACCGCCAAGACCATATTGCCATGTTAACTGCACTTGCAACCAACTTCGGGGTCAGCCCCTCAGAGATATCCTTCAGACACTACGGGAACGAGAACTTGGTCATCCTGAACGGGCGTTTCACCGTGGACGCCACTGATTCCACCTATCTCAGTGCCGGAGTGCTGCGAATCACCCTGCCTGACATGGGCTGGAAGAAGAGCCACGAGACGTCCGTTTATGTCCTCAACACAAAGGATGGCGCCCACGACGTCACCGTCACCAGAGCCTGGATAGAGGATGGAAACACCCTCTGCATCATACCCGTACCGGAGTACGAACCTTTGGGCCAGTATGAAATCTGCGTCCTCGGCGCATTCATCAAGCAGAACGTGGCAGGGGACGTTCTCTATGGCACCCATCGCAGCCATACTCCCGTCATGACCCGGGGAGACCTTGCCAATGCCGACATCCAGAGCGTCCATTCCGACCGCTGGGCTATGCTGATGATGACCGCGCAGTCAATAACCTTTGATGAGACGGAGGAAGACATGGTCGCCGCGCTGCCGGATTTCCCGAGCATCGACCTCGACTTCCTGCCGGTCATCTACACCGGCAATGTCTTCGACACCTACGGCAGCAAGTTCTATCCGGCAAGTCTCCGGAACGGAGTCCTGACAGTGAGCAGGGACGGTGTCACCGGAGATACCGGAACGACCTTTTCCAAGTTCATCAAGGTCTTCATCGCCGTTGACCAGACCGACGTTCCCGATTAAAACTACAACGAACAGGCAGACTATGGCGCAAAACAAGACAAACAATCCCTTTTTCTATAACTTAATTTTTCAACTGTCATGAAGTATGTACCTTCAATCGCCTTCGACGAAATGTCAGGCTCCGCAAAGGGTGTCACCGCAGCCAAGAGCCGCGGTCGCAAGTACATCCGCAACCGTGGATACGGCGGCTCGACCCGCACGTCATCCCAGTCTTCCGTAAAGGCTGTGTTCAAGCAGCTCTCCCAGGCTTGGCAGGGTCTCACCAACGAACAGATCCTCTCGTGGAACGCCTCGGCCAACTCCGCGCAGGGCAAGTCCGTTCTGGGCACCAAGTCCAAAATCTCCGGAGCGAACCTCTTTATGAGGCTGAACTTCTGGGTTCTCAAGTGCGGCGGCACTATGCTCACCGTTCCCCCTACCCTCTCCGGCGTGGATGCTCCGTCAAGCTGCACCATCGCCCTGACCGATGCCGCGTTCAAGTTCACCCTTGACGAGGTTCCGGCTTCGACTACGAACCTCAAGCTCATCATCCAGGCTTCCGCCCCGCAGAGCAACGGCATCACCCGTGCCTACAGCACGGCGGTCCAGATCGGTGACGCGAGGACCATCGCAGCCGAGGACTACGACATAAAGTCCGACTACGAGGCTGTACACGGAGCGGTCAGCGCAGGAGCGCCGAAAGTGTTCTTCAAGTACTTCTACGTGAACACCGCCACCGGCGAGAAGTCCGGCGATATGTTCGCCTCCGCGAAGCTCGGGGCATAGCACTCCTACGGGCGTAAATGACAATCTCCGCGCAGATGGAAGTCTGGGCGGAGATTTTTATTATTCAGATTGCATCAATACGGCATCGAGTTGATTTTGTCATTCAAGTCACGAATCTTCTCTATCAACTCGTCAAAAGGCAGCGAGTCCCCGTAAATCATGCTCTCCTGCATCATCTCGTAATCCCTCCTCCACAATTCCATAACATCGGCAGGAGGCACAATACTGAGGGTCTGCGGACGGAGAGTGGAATAGTCGAAGCCTGTCAAGCCTATGAACCGTCTGCGATGTTCTATGACAGAGTTATACAGAGACTCGTCTTTCAGCGCCCGTTCCGCTATCGGAGTATCCATTATCTGAGAAATATCATAGATGTGGCGGGACATCCTCTCAGTCCGAATCTGCTCAACAGGCTTGGAAAACTCTTCGTGCAGCAGGAACAGCTTTTCAAGAAAAGTGCGTTCCGGCACGACGGCTCTCACCTCAAACGGCTTTCCGGCGAACGGAGCATCGGGAAACACCTCATCAATGAACGAACGCAACATCACCGGCGAAACAGGCTCATTCATAGAGCGGCCGCTCACTTCGACGATGACCTTCGGACGGATGTAGGCATTTCCCTGAAATACCGAGCGATAGGCGATTTCGATGATTTCAGGGTCTGTGGTCGTTACCGGGGTGATGTTAACTTTCACCGTGAATTCTTCCGCCCTGATACCGCCAGCCACAAGCTGCGTCTTCAAGTCGTACTGCAATTTCTCCCTCACGAATGAACAGGATGCGCGGCGCAGTTTGTCGCTGATTTGAGTCTTGGACAGATTGCCTCCGAAGCCAAGAAACTCCCTGTCAATGGCGATGTCCGCATCTTCCGACATCCTGTTTATCAAGTTCCAGCACTTGCTCAGATTGGTCCCGCCCTTGAACGAGATGTGTCCGGCATACGGCAGAGAAAACAAAGCCCTCAGCACTGCCGTGACCCACCAGTCCTTCTCGATTATCTGGAGGTTGAGAGTCTTCCTTGCCTGAACCTGCCGGATGATTTCTATGCGGTCCTTAATGGATAAGTCGGTGTAGTTCATAACTTCAACAAAGTTTTGCGCACCCAGATAGGCGCCAATTTAATATCAGCCTGAAAATCTTCCGGCTGGACAGTGGACAGATGTTGCTTGAGAATGGAAAACTGCTCCTGCGTGATATTGTTCTCACCGATTTCGCGCAGCGCCATTACGATAAGCAGCATCATTTCTGAGCGGAACGCGAATGTGCGCATTTCGGAGGTATGCTTGAACAGGATGCCTTTCCCTTTCCCGATGTTTATCCTGCGTCCGGAGCCGTCCGTCACGAAAACGACATTGGCCGGTATCTGCGTGGAGAGTCCCAGCAGATTCAGGCAGTATGCTCCTGTCGGGACAATCCGCACCTTGTCGCGTTTTGCTATTCCCTCGGCAATCTCCTCTACTGTTGGAGGAATGATGCCGCTGCCCCATTTGGTATCGACCTTCGGAGAATAATAAATCCCCTGCGCGGCACGCATAATCACACCGGAGCGACATAGCCGCACCAATGCCGCACGGATGGCATCCGATGTGCCTACGGCGGCAAAATCCTCCGGAAAGAACAGTGTCCCCGGCTCGGATTTCTCCACTACGGCCTTTAGCTCATTAAAAACGCTTTGCATTTTGTCCGCCACGAATTTTGTCACAAATATATCAAAAATTTGTGACACACATCCTTCCCCGATACAATATTTTCTCTTTAGACACAAAAGAACACCAACACATCCGACACAATGATGCGAATAATCAGTTTATGACAGCAGTTACGAACACTCTTCAGAACCTCCGTACGGCCATTTCGAAAAATGCTCTACCCTATTTTCCGAACCTGGAAATAGCACAATTTACTGTAATTCGGTCGCTGTCCGCTACTTGTTTATGGATGTTTTGATATTATATGTACCACATTTGTACCACGAAAACATCAAATCATTTACAACAAAACATTTGCATTTACTGCATCGGGAAATGATGGGGTCGAAAGAAGCCGTAGCATAAGGGCAACAATCAGGATAATATATTGAGTTTCAAAGCCGAGGGTGTGGATAACTTTTCGGCTTGTTTCTTTGTTTTTCGGGATATTTCGGGTACTTT
>CAVHNN010000063.1:0-7995 GCA_963637465.1 Paludibacteraceae bacterium | reverse complement strand
GTTCTTCATTTTCAAAAACTTAGAAGCTGTTTTGAAATAATTCCTCTCTTTTCTCTCGCGGCCTTTCCGGCCATTTTCATCTTTGTCATCGGTCACGTAGCCACAATTCCGCATAATAAAATTCGGGAACCATTTCAAAACAGCTTCTTAAACAAAGCCGATGCCAAAGTTTTATAATTTGAACAATTGAGTAAAACATTCAAAAATTTTATTTTGTATTTAAGTTTCGCACTTGCGAAACCTGAGTTTTGTTTTCACGCAGATTAGTTTTATATTGCGATGCGATTCGCGCCCTCGTGCGCGGAGAGCAAACAAACCTTTATACTAAAAATTATGAAACACATCAAATTTCTTGTGGTGGCCGCGGCCATCGTCGCATCATCTTTTTCTCTGTCAGCGCAATGGGCGAGAGGACTGCGGATCGGTTATTCCCCTTATACTCTTAAGGGTGATGAGGGCAGCGTTAACGCTTCCGGCGTGATGGCCGGCTTTTCAGATGGCCAACGTGTCTCATCCATCGTTCCCATGTACGTTGACTATGGTGTCGACCTTCATTATGCATGGAAAGAGAAGCAGAAAGTAAAAATGAATTTTCTGACTGCGGTGATTCCCGTAAACATCGGTTATCTCTATGCAGTGCAAGGCTCTACGCTGTCATTCTATCCTTATGCGGGCCTGGCCGCAGGACTGAACATTCTGGCAAACGCCAAATATCAGGGGGAAACATTCGACTTCTTTGATGTCGACAATGATGATGACGGACATTGGAAAAGGTTTCAACTGGGTGCCCAGCTTGGCATAAAGCTGATCGTAAATGACAAGTTCACCTTAGGTTATGAATACCGTCCGTTTGTCACCGAAGTGTTCGATAGAGTGAAAACATCCTACAACTCCTTTTTCATAGGAGTGCCTCTGCGCTTCTGAGGGATTTGCTCTTAATGATAGCCATTATAGCAAATTCTGCCCAAAATGCTATAACCTGATATTATATAATCACGTGGTGGTTGCCGATGGGAGAACGGAGGAAATAAGTTGAAAGCCCCGGTGCCTCGATGAGAATCTGGGTGCGGCAGAGACAGTCATTGTACTGGTTCTCAACGATATCCACATCTTCCAGAAACATTTCCGAGAAGTCGGGCGAAATCTTGAATATCTTCGCGTGGCGGCAGGGCAACACTCCGTGCACGGCCACCCCGATGCCGGATTCGAAATGCGTGTCATAACGATAGTCCTCCACGAGGTCAAGCGGCACGGTGCAATGCGCGAAAAGCAGGCGTGTCCCATCTATACGCGAAAGGTTCGCCTGGAAGCCCGGAGAGCCGAAGAGTTCACGTGCGGCGCACATCGTCAGCAGCGCCGGGACATCTCCCTCACAGGCAGCGGTAATGCCAAGACTGTTCATTATCGCAAGAGCCATACAGCCCGTGCCCCCCAGAGCCGTCAGCAGGTCGAAGCAGCGCAGAGTGACACCGTCCAGACTGTATCTGTCCGCGAGCGTCTTTAGTGCGCAGTATATGTCCAGCGAGCGGCGAAAGTCCTCTTCGCTTATGCGACGGCCGAATTTCGGTTCATTCATCGGCCGCAATTTCAGCCCCTCGGACAGTCTGCGGTCCGCCTTGCCGACAAGCGAAGTCAGCTCGGCGATGTCTATATCCACCATCTCTACTCCCAGCCGTTCTTTGGCGAGAGCATAGTCCACTTCACTGGAAATCAGCCAGTCCGACGGCTTCCCCACGACTCCGGCCCTCTTCCCCTCCAGGATTTTCCCGAAGCTGTATGGACGGATGCGGCTTCTGTCCGCTGCCGGCACACCCCTGAGCAGCGCTGCGGCGATATGCTCCGCGCTTCCGTGCAGGATTTCCCCCCTCAGGCCGGCCCTGTCCAGAAACGACAGGATTTCCATCGAAGCGGCGAGCGAATTGCTCCTGCCGCTCGTCAGCAGCCGAACTGCTCCGCCGCCGGGAATCTCAACAGCGCCGTCCCTGCAGAAAGCCTCCTTGAATAGTCCCTCGACTCCTCCGGTCCTGACGTAGATGACATTGTCCCGGGTTTCGGCATAAGTGCTGAAATCGGAACCCGCAAAGACGAAATGCTCGCCTAGCGCAGCCTCGATGTCACGTATGAAACTTTCGCTGTCCGCTGGGGCGGCAGCCTCCCTATGCAGGTCAGATGTCAGTGTGTAAAGAGTAAACATAGCGGACACTAATATACGAAGCAATCCCTCAAGACGCAAGCCTTGAGGGAACAAGGGCCCTTATTTTACTTCCTTCGCCATCGATGACCCTCCGGAGGCCGCCTGCGGCCGGCTGCCTGAAAATCGGGAAAAGCCCCCGAAAGGCTTGATGTTGTCGGATTTTAGTTGTACCTTCGCAATGTCAGCGAGCTGAGGTCAATGTTGAACTGAGCCCCACTGATTCAGGTGAAATCTCTGAGATTGTCAAGCCCTGCCAAGGGTTTCTTTATCAGAGTTTTCAAAACTTTTTCAAGCTATTGGCCCGCAGAATTTAGAAGCCGTTTTGAAATGGTTCCCGAATTTTATTATGCGGAATTGTGGCTACGTGACCGATGGCCGGAAAGGCCGCGCGAGAAAAGAGAGGAATTATTTCAAAACAGCTTCTTAGGATTATGATAAAGCACATCGTTATGTGGAAACTCCTTCCTCAGGCGGAAGGCCGGAGCGCCGCGCAGAACGCTCAATGGATGAAGGAGCATCTTGAGGCTCTGAAGGGCGTAGTACCGGAGCTCCGCAGCTGCGAAGTCGGACTCAACGTAGCCCCGGACAACTACGACGCATGCCTGGTGGCCACCTTCGACTCCCTCGAAGACCTCGACAAATACAAAAACCACCCCGCTCACAAAGCCGTCTCCGAATATTGCCGCAAAGTGCGGGAGAGCCGCGTCGCCTGCGACTATGTCTGCGAATAGTATGGAAAGAACACTCGTTATACTCAAGCCCTGCGCCCTCCAGAGAGGACTCTGCGGGGAAATCATCTCCAGATTCGAGAAGAAGGGCCTCCACCTCACGGCCCTCAAGATGTACCGCTTCACCAAAGAGAAGTGCGCGGAACACTACGCACATCTCGTCGGCAAGCCGTTCTATCCGATTATCGAAGCCTCGATGATGGCCGCCCCGGTGGTGCTGTGCTGCTGGGAGGGAGTCGAGGCCGTGAGGGTGGTGCGCGAGATGACGGGAGCCACCAACGGCCGCAACGCCCTGCCGGGCACGGTTCGCGGAGACTACTGCATGAGCCACCAGGAGAACGTCATCCACGCATCGGACTCCCCCGAGACCGCCGCCGCGGAGCTTGACAGGTTCTTCTCCGAGGAAGACTTCTTCGACTACGGCTCCCCTCTGCTGAGCTACCTCTACGCCTCCGACGAGCTGTGAATTATATATAACCCACACATTCATAGCCACACGGCAAGTCTTTTGTTTTACTCAGAGACTGCTGATATTTTTGGTTCTCGTCACCACATCTTCAGTCAAGTGCTTGCCTTTACCGCCGAAGCCGCCCACAAAGCTGCGCGTCTTCCCCGGCTCAGTCGCCAATGCCGTCGCCAGCAGCCTCTTTAACCATATCAAACTTCTTTGCATATGGTCATAAAGCCGTTTTGTGCACTCATTCTGTGCAGAGAGTTCTGAATTTTTTTCTCCGCCTGCTTGTACAATGGCAATATGTTGTTACCTTTGCACCCGTCTCCGGTCTGCTTCGGGGACATGAAGTCAGTTAGTAGCATATATATTCATGACAGAGCAGAAAATGTCAGCCAGGCACTGGACAGCCCTCATCGGGCTTGCTTGTGCCGCTTTTATTTTTAATACCTCAGAGTTCGTACCGATCGGGCTCTTGAGCGGCATAGGGGCCGATTTCGCCCGCACCGAGGCCGAGACGGGGATGCTGATTTCCGTGTATGCCTGGGTCGTGATGCTTCTCTCCCTCCCGTTGACGATGTTCTTCTCCCGAACGGACATGCGCAAGCTGCTGCTCGGCGTGATGGGATTCTTCACCCTGTTCCAGGGTCTGTCGTTCCTCTCCTGCTCCTATTGGATGCTGATGCTCGCCCGTATCGGGGTCGCCGCGACCCACGCCATATTCTGGTCCATCATCCCGTCCATTGCGGTGCATACGGTTCCGCCCGCCTGCCGCTCCATCGCCTTGAGCGTCGTCGTCACCGGCACTTCGATAGCCGTGATCATGGGTATGCCGCTCGGACGCGCCATAGGCCTGCTGGTGGGATGGAGGATGACCTTTCTCTGCGTCGGGATATTCGCCCTGCTGACTCTCATATTCGTGGCGGCCACCCTGCCCTCCGTTCCCGCCGGCAAGGGCGTGAATCTGCACTCCCTGCCGCTGATGCTGCGCAAGAAGGTGCTCATCGGGATATATGTGTTCACCCTCCTCTTCGCCACGGGTTATTATACGGCATACAGCTACATCGAGCCGTTCCTCTCTCAGATCGGAGGGATGAAGGACAGCCTCATCACAGGGACGCTCATGGTGTTCGGCGCGGCGGGACTGGTGAGCAGCGTCATGTTCTCCAAGTTCTACGCCTCCCGCCGTTTCGGTTTCATCACCCTGGTGATGTGCGGACTTACGCTATCCCTGCTCTTGATGCGGCCTCTGTCCTTCAGCCACGCTCTCAGCATCGCACTCTGCGCACTGTGGGGAATCTCGGCGACGGGCTATAATCTGTCCATGCAGTCCGAAGTGATTTCGGCAGCGTCAGAGGACGAATCCGCCGTGGCGATGTCCATCTATTCGGGGATTTTCAACCTTGGAATCGGCTGCGGGGCCTTTCTGGGCGGAGCCGTGTGCACGCACCTCTCCCTCTCCTGGGTCGGAGCGGCCGGAGCGGTTCTTGCCGGGGCCGGTCTGCTCTACTGGCTCTTCCGCCTGCGCACTCTGATGGCGGGATAGTCTTTGGGGATTCGGCGGATTGTGCTATTTTTGCCGGATATGTCCAGGACAGACAAGATAACTTTCGTAACCTTGGCCGGGTCAGCGGTCAACGCGGTGCTGACCGTCTTCAAGATTGTGGCCGGTATCGCGGGGCACTCCGCCGCGATGATTGCCGACGGCATCCATTCCCTGTCCGACCTCCTGAGCGATATCGTCGTGCTGGTGTTCGTCCACATCTCCGACAAGGGCTGCGACAAGGATCACGAATATGGCCACGGCAAGTTCGAGACCTTCGCCACGCTGATCATCAGTCTGATGCTTCTCGTGGTCGGGGGCAATCTCATGTCCTCCGGAATAGGGAGCATCCGCAGGATTCTCGGCGGAGAGACTATGCCGGCTCCCGGGATGATAGCCCTCTGGGCCGCCGTGCTGTCCATAGTTTCCAAGGAGATATTGTATCGTTATACGGCGTTGTGGGGCCGCAAACTCGACAGCCCGATGATGGTGGCCAACGCCTGGCATCACCGTTCCGACGCTTTCTCGTCGATAGGCTCTCTGCTCGGCATAGGCGGAGCCATTCTGCTCGGTGACAAATTCGTCATTCTCGACCCTCTGGCAGGATGTGTCATCAGCATATTCATCATCGTGATGGCGGTCAGAATGTCAATCCCGGCAATCAAAGAGCTGCTCGACGTCTCTCTTCCCGATGAGCTGGAACAGCAGATCATCCAGACCGCCAGAAGCATACGGGGAGTGGTCGATCTTCACGAGCTCAAGACAAGACGCGAAGGGCCGGGAATCGTGATGGAGGGGCATCTTGTTCTCCATTCGGACATCTCCCTGCATCAAGCTCACGACATATCGAAGAAAGTGGAGCTGGCTCTCCGCGACAGGTTCGGCGATTCCACCCAGATATCCCTTCACCTCGAACCGGAAAACGATTCTCGATAGCACGGGGCGGTGCGGAAGATGGGAATTGGCCGGGCGGATTGGCAGGAGGCAGGGAGATAGGCAGACATGGCAGGGAGGGAGACGGGGAGGCAGATAGGCATGCAGGCAGACAGGCAAGCTGGGTAGGGAGACGGGGAGGAAGATAGGCAGATAGGCATGCAAGCAGACAGACAGGGCAGGGAGACAGACAGGGCAGGGAGACAGACAGGGCAGGGAGACGGGGAGGTGAGGGTTATAGCAAAATCCGCCCGAGGTGCTATAACCCGAGCATGAAAGCACAGTCGAACTCCTTTTTTTTGCTTAGGTTATAGCATTTTTGCTGCGATATGCTATAACCTCTTACTCCCTCACACCACACCACACCACACCATCTCACGCTATCTCTCCACCTCACTCCATCATCCCATCGCCCCACCACCTTGACCCGTCACCACATCAGCACCCCCAATCTCCCAATCACTCCATCATCTCATCATCTCCTAATCGCCTCACCTCAGCATCCCCAGCATCCCCAGCATCCCATCCCCCCAATCTTCCGAACTTCCAAACTTCCCATCGCCCCCCTCTGCCCCACCCCCCATTTCCCCCAATCGCCCAATCCCGCATCCCCCAATCTTCCAATTGCTTCATCCCCTCAGCATCCCCATCTCCTCCGCAGTTTCGCCCGCGCCCAAATGCACCCTGAAGGCAGACCGTCATCTCCCTCACTCTCCCGAAGCAAGGCAACGCAGAAGCTGAGATTTGGGAACAAAACGCTTTTTTAGAATATGACAGGCCAGTTTTGCCTTCTCAGAATCACCCAATTGACAATATGTTATTCCTGCGGGGAGCAAGTTTTCAATCATACCGCATACTTCCAAGTCCGAAGGCAGTCCGGACATGCTCCTCCGTCTTTCATTCTGATATAGCGATTCGACATCTTCCATATGTTCCAAATCCCCGAGAGACATCTGCCTGTTCTGCTTGTCCAAATCCGAATACGCGGGACGATTGATCATATACAGGAAGTTCTTCGCTGACAGATAGAGATTTTCCACAGCTTCAACATTCAGGAATGAAATTGGAGATACCATACCTCCTTCGCCAAGAAAAAGTTCCTTCGGGAGTGTCCTGCACCTTGGCAGATACGGGCTTATCCTCTTAACGGAACGGTCATCGCCAAAATGCATCTCAGAGCGGAAAACATACCGTGCCGAGCAGTAGTCATACGAGAATGAAGTATCTGACACCGAATGATGTACCGGATTCCTCAACACATAATTCACTGCTCGAAGTTTGCGGTCAAGGCCAATAAGGTCATCAATAAAACAATGTCGTTCCCCCAAACTGCCAAAGCGCTTGTACCTGTGATTGAACCATTTGCTGTACGCATTCCGATAACCGGAGATGAATTTCCCGAGGTCAGGAAAAACTCCGACTATGTGAATATGATTCGACATCACGGAATAGGCATAGATGTCGGCTTCCGTGCGGTAGGCGGCCAAAGCCATCTTGGTGATGGAACAGCGGTAATCTTCATCTATCCGATGCAGAAGTTCCGTATCCGACTTGATACAAATATGGACCACTTTGTCTCTCATAGCAATAAGAAGTTGTTTTGAAGTAATTCCTCTCTTTTCTCGCGCGGCCTTTCCGGCCATTTTCGGTCACGTAGCCACCGCTACGCTCCCTCTTCCAAAGCCGAAACTGCCTCGAAAATTCCGCATAATAAAATTCGGGAACCATTTCAAAACAGCTTCTAAGTTTCACGCAAGATTGCAAAAATCATCCGAAAATCAAAGAATCCTCCGCCACAATCTCCAACGCTCTATTCCACCACAACGGTTGCCGGTCTGAACAGGATATCTCAAGGTCATAGCAAATTCTGTTCAAAGTGCTATAACCTAATTTCCGAAACACCTTCTGAGAGCGATTTTATCGTCAGGTTATAGCGTTTTTGCCCATATATGCTATAACCTGCTCAAAGCAGAAGCAGAAGCAGAAGCAGAAGCAGAAGCAGAAGCAGAAGCAGAAGCAGAAGCAGAGGTAGAGGCAGGAGCTGGGAGCTGGGTGCTGGAAGCAGGCGCAGGAGCTGAAGTCAGAAGCAGGGAGCAGGCGCAGGTGCAGGAAAGTGGAAACAGGGGCAGGTGCAGGCGGGAGCCCC
>CAVHNN010000062.1:0-8194 GCA_963637465.1 Paludibacteraceae bacterium | reverse complement strand
GACCTTACTCCTCCCCGACGAAGCCGAGGGTGGCGGCGGAGATTCTGGTTCGGGGATCATAAACCGTCCGCAGGGCCGCGTGGCAGGCGGCAAGAGTGGAGCCGGAAGTGAACACGTCGTCCACCAATAAGATATGACGGGGTGCCCCAGGAGGACGATTCCGACAGACGGCGAAAGCCCCCGACACATTGCTCCGTTTCTCTTCGCCGGAGAGCCTTGTCTGGGTAACGGTTCTGCGGACACGGCGGAGCATCCCCGGTGCACATCTGCAGCCAAGGCGCGAAGATAGCTGAGAGGCAATCAGCTCCGCCTGATTGTAGCCTCTCCTCCACCTCCGGATCCAGTGAAGCGGAACCGGCACCACCACATCGACATCCGCAAACAGCTCCGACCCGGCCAGATGTTCTCCAAGCATCGAAGCGAAGAACTTCCCGACGGCGAAATCCCTCCTGTACTTGAGCGCGCGGGTGATATTGGAGTAGCCGTTGTCCGCACTATAGTAAAAAAGAGCCGCAGCATACGCATACGGCTCATACACAGACTCTTCCCGGCGAATGTCCGAGGAAGTCAAAATGGCTGAATTGAACTTGTCGGCCATCGGATTATGACTCTGCGAAGCGAAGCGGGTCAGGGGCAGATCCGAGAGACAACACAGGCAGATATGCTTCTCCCGAGGCAGGAGCGGACTTCCGCACACAACGCACACCCTCGGCAGGATCAGGTCCGCAAGCGCCGAGAGGGAAGTTTTCAAGTCAAGTCCGTTAAGCCGAGGGTCCATCAGCAGTTCATCGCACCGCAACAGTTGATGACCTGTCCGCTGACATAGGAAGAAAGGTCGCTCGCGAGGAAGAGGGCCACCTTGGCCACGTCCTCCGGAGTGCCTCCGCGCCGCAGAGGGATGTTCTTGACCCAGGCCTCCCGCACCTCCTCGGGGAGGGCGGCGGTCATATCCGAAATGATAAAGCCCGGAGCGATGCAGTTGGCCCTGATGCCGCGCGGCCCCATCTCCTTGGCGATGGACTTGGCAAGGCCGATGAGCCCGGCCTTGGAAGCGGAATAGTTGCACTGCCCCGCGTTGCCGCTCACTCCCACGACGGAGGACATGTTGATTATGCTGCCACCCCTCTGGCGGGACATTATCGGAGTAAGCGCGTGGATGTAGTTGAACGCCGATTTGAGGTTGACGTTGATAACGGCATCCCACTGTGACTCCTCCATCCGGAGCATAAGGCCGTCCCTGGTGATTCCGGCATTGTTGACAAGGATGTCTATATGTCCGAAATCCGCGTGAATCTTCTCCACTGTAGCTTGAGTGTCAGCGAAATCCGCCGCATTTGACGCATACGCCCTGACCTTGACGCCAAGGTCTGAAAGCTCCTTGACGGTATCTTCATTGACTTTGATGTCCGTGAAAGCGATGTCCGCACCTTCGGATGCGAACTTCAGGGCGATGGCCTTGCCGATGCCCCTGGAAGCGCCCGTGATGAGGGCGACTTTTCCTTCAAGTAATCCCATAAACTAACTATTTGACATTGCGGCTTCGACATCATCTGCGGCTATAGGGAGCCTCTTGTCGCCGAGACGACGCGCGCCGTCAGCGGTCACAAGCACGTCATCCTCAAGCCGGATGCCGCCGAAGTCAAGATAATCTTCCAGTTTGCTGTAGTTCACAAATCCCTTGTCCGTCCCCTCCCGCTTCCATTCGGCGATGAGGGCGGGGATGAAATATATGCCCGGTTCATCGGTGATGACATTGCCCGCAGATAGACGGCGGGCCATTCTCAGGCTTCCGAGCCCGAGCTGGGAAGAACGGCTCTGGTCGTCGTCGTAGCCCACAAGATCCTCTCCGAGATCCTCCATGTCGTGCACGTCAAGCCCCATATTGTGCCCCAGTCCGTGAGGCATGAAGAGCCCTGCTATGCCTTCCGACACCATATCCTCTACTTCTCCCCGCACTATGCCGAGAGTCTTGAGGTTTTCAAGCATGTGGGCGGAGACGGCAAGGTGCACGTCGCGGTACGCCACTCCCGGACGGATAAGACTGAATGCAAGCTCGTTACACTCATAGACAGTGTCATAGATATCCCTCTGCCTCGCAGTATATCTGCCGCCGGTCGGGTATGTGCGGGTGAAGTCGGATGCGTAGTGCTCGTTGCTCTCGGCTCCGGCGTCAATCACCATGAGTTTGCCCGGCTCGATGATGCAGTCGTGGCTGTGGCAGTGGAAAATCTCCCCGTGTTGGGTGAGAATCGTGGCGAAACTCGTCCCCCAGCCCTTGCCGAGCGTGACTCCTTCCATTTCCCCGACAATCTCCTGCTCGATTCTTCCGGGACGGATGCCCCGGCGGGCTATGCTGTGCATCTCGTAGCCGAGGTTGCATGCCTTGTCGATAAGGGCGATCTCCCTCTCCTCCTTGACAAGCCGGAGCGACACCACCGCCTTCACCAGGGCCTGCGAAGCCGCTGCGCAGCCTTTCTTGCCGGAAGAAAAGACTTCAGACGGGCTGAGCCCCAGCATAGAAGACAGATATGAAGCGTTGTAGTATCTGGATACCGGAAGGAAATGCACTTTGCGGCCCTTTACTGCCCCTGGAAGGGCATCATAAGAGGCTGTCTTGTAAACCCCCGCACTCTCGGCAAGCGAACTGACGGAAGGCATCTGACCCATCCAGATGATATCGTCGAGGCTGAAGTCATCGGCGTAGATGACCTCCTCTCCGCTCTCGAGATCGATCGTGGCCGCAAAACGCGGCTCATCGATGCCGAAGAAATACAGCCAGTTGCTGTCCTGACGCCACTTGTAGCAATTGTCCCGGTACTGTGCCGGGGCATCCACGTTGCCGAGGAAAAGAATTATTCCCTTCTCATTGCGGAGCTTCTCCACGAGCGCCCGGCGGCGCGCCACATAGACTTCTTTTTCAAACATAAGGCCTTTGGCATGCCGACAAAAGGCGGCATACGGAGCAAAGGTAAGAAATTTCTGCCTATATTCGCGGCGCGCCTCCATCCAAGCTCCGGAGCGCACAGAAAAGCAATGATTGAAAAAGTTATCGATGCGGTCAAGCAGGCTGCCGCCCTGATGGACACCGCAAACATCAAAATCAGCGAAAAAGACGGGCCGGAAAACATCGTCACCTCCGCCGACATCGCAGTGCAGCATTTTCTCACCGGCAAGCTCTCGGAAATCCTCCCCGGCTGCGGCTTTCTCTGCGAGGAGGAGGACTTCAGAGACACCGTGGAAGAGTTCGTGTGGATAGTGGACCCCATCGACGGCACGGCCAACTTCTCGCGCGGAATCGCGGATTGCTGCATCTCCGTGGCGCTGGCAAGACGCGGAGAACTTCAGCTCGGGGTCGTGTACAGTCCCTGGAGGGAAGAACTTTTCTCTGCCGAAAAGGGCAAGGGAGCCTTTCTGAACGGCAAGGCGATACACGTCTCCTCCCGCCCTTTCGAGGACGGAGTCTTCTGTACCGCAATGTGCGCCTACCACAAGGAATGGGCGAAGTTGTGCTCCGATGTCATATTCGACATATATATGCGCTGCAATGACGTGAGGCGCTTCGGTTCGGCGGCGCTCGAAATATGCGACCTCGCCGCAGGCCGCGTGGAGCTCTACTTCGAGATTCAGCTCCAGCCCTGGGACTATGCTGCCGCGACGCTCATACTGCAGGAGGCCGGCGGCTTCATCTGCGGCCGTGACGGGAACCTGCCCCCGCTGGACAGCCCGGGGACGGTGATTGCCGCCAACAAGAAGGGCAGCCTCTCGGAAATCCTCCGCACCGTCAAGGCCCATCAGGAGAATTCTTAGCGGGGCTCAAAAGAAATACGTATATCTGATATCCACCATCCTCGGGGAGTAACGGAATTCGGAGCCGTCATTCCCCCTTTCCCTCATCGTTATGTCCCCGAGATAGATGAAGCGGACGGAGAAAGCCCCGTTCTCGGAAAAGCGCATTCCGGCACCCGCTGAAAAAGCCGGAGAAATCTCGACATCATAGCGCACCGTCTGCCTTGTACCGCTCTCGTCGGAGAAAACGGAGCGGCTCAGGGTGGAAGCGTTCCATCCGCCCTTGAGCTCGATGAAAGCATGATGCGACGGATCGAGGAAACCCCGATCGTCAAAATCTATCTTGTAGGCGAGGCCGGCCATCACCGGGAAATTCAGATAAGACGGATAGTTGGCATAGTTGTAGCCCATCTGGCTCTTGGCCATCTTCCCGAGTCCGTGACGGATGAAATCCGCGCTCACGACGGCATCCAGATGGGGGTTGAGGCCAAGATTATACTGCAATCCCACGTCGAAGCCGATACGGAGCTTGGAGTAATAACTATCGTAGCCGTTGTAGGTATATACCGCCCCGGGAAATGACGCGCCGAGATTGAAGGCCAGCTGGGCGTAAGAATCCCGGCTCCCCAGCAGAAGCGCCAGCGCGCAGATAAGCAATATTTTCAGCTTCTTCATCGATTGTAGTATCCGTGCAAAGATATCTAATCGCCGCTACAATGACAAACGGTGGCCGGGGAATCTCCGACCACCGCAAAAAGGCAAATTTGACTGAGAAGCTGTTTTGAAATAAAAACAGCTTCTGAACTATTCTTCCGCTCCTTCCGCCGCTGCGTATTCCGCAAGCAGCTTGGTCTGAACATCTCCAGGAACAGGCTGATAATCAGCGAATGACATGGAGAATGTCGCCGCTCCCGAGGTGAGCGAGCTGAGCGTGGTGGAGTAGCGGTAGAGTTCGGCGAGCGGTACGCGGGCCTTGAAAATCGAGAAGCCCTTGTCCGCCCCCATCTCTCCGAGGACGCCGCGGCGGTTCTGGATATCGGACATGCAGGCGCCCTGATAATCCGCCGGAGTCATCACCTCGACATCGTATATAGGCTCCATGATCTTAGGCCCGGCATTGCGGAACGCCTCCTTGAAAGCGTTGCGCGCGGCGAGCACGAACGAGATTTCGTTGGAATCGACAGGGTGCATCTTGCCGTCATACACATAGACACGGATGTCACGGGCATACGAACCGGTGAGAGGTCCTTCGGTCATCTTGTCATTGATTCCCTTGAGGATGGCCGGCATGAAACGCGCATCGATGGCTCCTCCGACGATACAGTTGTAGAACTCCAGCTTTCCTCCCCACTCAAGGTCGAAGGTTTCTGAGGACTTGATATTCATGACCATGTCTTTCCCGTTGATCTTGAAGGTCTTCGGTGCATCCACGCCCTCCTCGTAAGGGCAGATGAGAAGCGACACTTCTCCGAACTGGCCTGCGCCGCCGGACTGCTTCTTGTGACGGTAGGTCGCGCAAGATGTCTTGGTGATGGTCTCGCGATACGGAATCTTCGGAGCGAAAAGCTCCACCTCCACCTTGAACTCGTTGTTGAGACGCCACTTGACGATGTTGATATGCTGCTCGCCGTTGCCGCTGAGGATCGTCTGGCGAAGCTCCTTGGAATACTCCACGACGACTGTAGGGTCCTGTGAGGCGATCTTCTTCAGGGCGTCGCCGAGCTTCTGCTCGTCCTGCTGTACTTTGGCCTTGATGGCGCAGCGATATTTAGGGGCGGGGTAAACGATCTTGTCCCACTCGACCCCCGAACCCGGAGCGGAAAGCGTGATGTTGGAACGTCCGTTCTTGAGCTTCACCGTACAGCCGAGGTCTCCGGCCTTGAGGGAGGTGACCTGCTCCTTCTTCAATCCCGCCACGGCGTAGATTGCGGAAAGGCGCTCCTTGTTGCCGGTGGACGGCTCCTCCAGATCCATGCCCGCAGTGACGGTTCCGCTCATCACCTTGAAGAAAGACACTTCTCCGAGGTGCGGCTCGACATCGTTCTTATATATGAACAGGGAAGCCGGACCGTCCTCCTTGCAGGAAGGCGAAGGAACGACGTTCTTGGTGAATTCGAGAAGTCTCTTGACTCCGATGTCCTTCCTGGCGCTGACGCAGAACACCGGATAAGCCTCTCCGGCCACGATGCCCCGGTTGAGTCCCTTGCGGATTTCGTCTTCGGTCAGGCTTCCCGCCTCGAAGAACTTCTCCATCAGGGTGTCGTCATACTCGGCCGCCCTCTCGATAAGCTCCTGACGCAATTCTTCTGCCTGCTCTTTGAGGTTTTCCGGAATCTCCAGATCCTCGCGGGTGCCGTTGGCATCCTTGAAGTGGTAATATTTGTTGGTGAGGACATCCACGAATCCGTCGAAGGACGGGCCCACGTTGACAGGGAACTGAATATAGACCAGTTTCTTGCCCATCGCCTCATGAAGAGAGGTCTGGACGCTCTCCCAGTCCGCCTTTTCGGCGTCGAGCTGATTGACGGCCACCACGAGAGGGAGCTTCTTGTCCGAAGCCAGACGGATGAAATTCTCCGTGCCGACCTCGACTCCCTGCTGGCCGTTTACTACAAGTACGCCGCTCTCGCATACTTTGAACGCCGAATAAGCGCCTCCGACAAAATCATCGGCGCCCGGGGCGTCTATTATGTTGACTTTTGCTCCGAGGAACTCGGCATAGAGAGGCGTCGCGTAGATGGAACGCTGATTGATTTTTTCCAGTTCATCGTGATCGGAGACGGTGTTCTTGTCTTCCACGCTCCCGCGCCTGTCAATGACCTTGCCCTCATAGAGCATCGCTTCAGCCAACGTGGTCTTTCCGGACTTTGTTGCTCCGAGAAGTACCACGTTGCGGATTTCCTTGGTTGTGTATTCTTTCATTGTTGCGTGTTATTATTTATTTGGTTTTTGATGCAAACTCCACAAATCTAATAAATTTTGTTTCCAATGTCAATAACCTCCCTGCCATAAGAGGCAAAAAATTCTTCCCCGTCCAGCCCAAGCTCTTCAAGGAGTATTTCATCTAGATCCGAAGGGCATACCCCGAGCCTGCATCGGCACACGTCCGACAGGCTCATCCGGCCCCGGGGGTTCAGCTCCCCGCTGCCGATCAGATGCTCAAGAGCGGCAAGAATTTTTTCTCTCTCGTCTTTCATGCCGCCAATTTGAACTTTTGTCCGCATTTATGCAACTTCGGCGGCCCGGCAAGACTTATAAATATATCTATTTTATGTTTTTTGTTTATTTTTTATGAACATTGTGCATTTTTATGGTTGCGTGCCGTTCCCGCATGCTGACTATTTTTGTCGCGATGATACCCGCTGACAAGATACATATGAGCATCCGGAAAATCCGGGAGGAGGCAGGTCTGTCACAAGCGATGATGGCCGACGAACTCGGCATCGGACGGACGACATATGTCAATTTTGAAACAGGCAAAATCAATCTCTTCTGCAAGACTCTCACCAAATTCGCGGAACATTTCAACCTGCATGAGGAAGACATTCTTTCCTCTGGCCTCGGAGACAGTATTTTGGAAGAAAAGAAGAACTTCGAGGAGCAGAAGAAGGCCCTGATACGCGACTATGAGAACAGGCTCGAACTTCTCGCCGAGAGGCTCAAGAGTCTCCAGCAGCTGATTCTCGCGCAGAACCAGACAATCAAGACCCTCAGCCAGACGAACACCTACCTGCTCTCCCGCCTCAAGGACGAATGAGAAATTGGCAAAGTCGCGAAGTGTTCCTAAATTTGCGCTGCGATGCCACAGGAAATCCATCTTTTGGGCAACATGCACCCGGATCTCATCGAGGCCGGCTGCGATGAAGCGGGACGCGGGCCCCTTGCGGGACCCGTGTTCGCGGCGGCTGTGATTCTGCCCGGAGACTTCAGCCACCCGCTGCTCAACGACTCCAAGCAGATGAGCGAGAAATCTCGTGACATTCTGAGGGCGGTGATAGAGAAGGAGGCCGTGTCCTGGGCCGTCGAGGAGGTGAGCGCCGGGGAGATAGATTCCCTCAACATCCTGTGGGCGTCGGTGGAGGGGATGCAGCGCGCGGTACGCAGGCTCGGAGTCAAACCGGACTTCCTGCTGATAGACGGCAACCGTTTCCGGCCCATGGACGGTTACGGCTATGCCACCGTCGTGCACGGGGATGCCACCTATGCCTCCATAGCGGCGGCTTCCGTACTCGCGAAGACATGGAGGGACGAAAAGATGCGGGAGCTGGACAAACTCTACCCGCAGTATGGCTGGGCCCGCAACATGGGTTACCCGACCCGCGAGCACATCGAGGCGATACGCCGCTACGGGCTCACCCCCGAGCACCGCCGCTCCTTCCACCCGAAGGCACTCGAAGCAAGTTTGTTT
>CAVHNN010000061.1:0-8358 GCA_963637465.1 Paludibacteraceae bacterium | reverse complement strand
GCTCCTCGGGCTCCTCGGGCTCCTCGGGCTCCTCGGGCTCCTCGGGCTCCTCGGTGAAGTTCTACCAGTGGAAGAGGGGAGAGGAGGGTGTATGAGTGTATAGGTGTATTAGTGTAGTAGTACACTACCGACAACTCCGCTTGCTTCCTCTCTCTGAAAGACCCTCGGCGCCCTTCGTGGTGAAAGCCTGCCAGAACTCTCCGGCACGGCAATATATCTTATGAGTATAAGATAAAGTATGCGTAAATACTTGATAATCAAAAAGGATACACACCGCCCCCCCCGGAGCGGTCAGAGGGTAGGCCACCCACCTCCCACCCAAATTTTTTAATTTTTTAAAATTTTTTATTTTTAAAATTTTGAAAATCCTGTATCTGCTGTTATTTTGCATTATTCCCTACGGGAATACTTCTCCGGGAAACGGAAAAATAAAAAAAGCCCGGAAACGGCTCTAAAATCGCGACGAAAGTCTCAGATGATACCGAATACCGCCTTGAGCCTTAAGGCGGCCAAATCGGCTCAAAAACGGCCATTTTTGGGATTCTATCCTGCCGGTGATGCAAAGGGAGAAAATTACTCTCTGAATTTTTCTGCCGCTATGCGGTAAATCACGTATCCTTTCCAGCTCTTGATGGCTCTCCAGTTCTCCTTCTCTTTGATTTCCCATCCGTGGAATTCCATATCGCGCCACAGGAGGAGGGGGGAGAAGTCCGCAGCGCCGAGAGCGTCGCAGAAGTTCTTGAGTTCCTCGTAGCTGCGGGGTTTCTGGCCGTCGGCGTATCCGTCCAGTGTGGCGGCCTTGTTCTTCAGGAACGCCCGAAGCTCCTTCTCGTCTTTCGCATCGGAGGGGGTCTTCTCGTATTCCTGCTCCGTCCTTTCCTTGCCGGGGGTGTTTTTCTCTTTCGTTCCGAACTCGGCTTTTTTTTCATCGAGGAAGGAGTTGTATTTCTTTTTGTACTCAATCAGCTTCCATCTTTTCGTCTCCAGGGGGTCTTCTTTGTCGAAGTCGGCGGAGGTCACGAACGATTCCACGGCTCCCGCCATATATCCGCCGTACCCGCCGTTTATCTTCATGAGCTCATAGTCCTCCTGCTCGGTCAGGTAGTCGGACAGGTTCACCTCCTTTTCCAGTTTCTCGGCCCAGCCTTCAAACCACTCGTGCCAGGCTTCTTCTCCCTTGCCCGAGAAATCTCCCTCCCTGTCCCCCTCCAAACCACCCCCAAACCCTCCCAAGGGTTTGGGTAGGGTTTTCTTTAGGATTTTATCTTTCTCTTCTTTATTCTCTTTTTCTTTGCTTCTTTCTTTTTCTCTTTTTTCTTCGCTTTCTTTTTGCCTTTCTTTTATGGTTTTGATTTGGTTTTGATTTGGTTTTGATTTGGTTTTAGTTTGGTTATCGTTTGGTTTTTCTTTGGTTGTCGGCCGCCCGCCTTTCGCACCGTTCTCGTAAAGCCTCCGCCCCCTTTCCAAATCCTTGCGGACGAAACGAAACAGCGATGCCGCTTTGTCCGCGAAGTCCGGCTCCGTCCCGTCGAGGGCGAAGGCTATGACGGCCTCGTAGAACTCCAGCCGTTCCTGCCCGTCCAGCATCTCGGCAACGTCTCTGTACGATTCGAGGAATGTGAATTTTTTGCGCTGTGCCATATCGTTCCCGTTTTTTGTTTGAATGAAAAAAATCCCGCAGTCCCGGGGAAAAGAAGAGATGTGGAACTGCGGGATTGTGCGCCCGTCTCCGGACGTTATCTGTCCGTTATGTCTCTTTCCCCGACCGCAAAGATACGCGGATTTGCAACAAAAGCAAACTTTTGTTTTTTTCGTGTCGTGCGAATCCGTCTCTCTCTCGGGTCGCAGACGGAAAGTGCGCAGTATCTGCCCGAATTTCGCACGGAAACGGCCATTTTGGCGCGATGAACTACAAAATAGGGTAAACCCTTGTCCATATCCGTTCGTCGGGCTAAAAACGGCCTTAAAATGAAAAAG
The DNA here is from genome assembly GCA_963637465.1 of Paludibacteraceae bacterium. Taxonomy (GTDB): domain Bacteria; phylum Bacteroidota; class Bacteroidia; order Bacteroidales; family UBA932; genus Cryptobacteroides. Next base: position 6,381 of record CAVHNN010000061.1, on the reverse strand, counting down.
GCGCATTTCTGCGCCTTTCGTGTGTGACGGTTCTTTCCGGAAGCCTATCTCTTGTCGAGTTCCTCTTGAAGCTCCTTCTCCTCTTTCAGGATTTCGTCGTCTTTCGTCTTGTCGCCGGTCGGCTTCTGTTTTCCGTAGAACTCCGGGTGCGCTCCGGTCTGGACGTTGATGAGTTCGGAGTGCTTTGCGAAGAAGTCGGAGTCGGGGACCACCAGCAGCTGCGAGAACACGCACGCTGCGTAGATTCCGAGCCATCTGTCCTGTTTCTTCTCGATTCCGTTGGATACGAGCATCCCTACGGCGGTGTCGAGGGAGACGCGCCACGACGCTATGCCGGAGATGGCCGCGACCTTGATGTGGCCGGATTCCTGGTGGAAGACGAAGTTCCCCACGCGGTAGTCGCCCCTTTGCAGACGGATTTCGCCTTTTCTGTTCGTTTTCATTTCTCTGCGGCCTTAGGGTTGTTTTTCTTTACGGGCTTCGGTTTTTCTTCCTCCTGCTCCGCAGGGGATTCGTCGTTTTTCTCTTCCGGCGCGTTTGCCGGGGCTCTCTCCCCGATTTGATTTTCAATGAGGCTGACGAGGGTCTTCACGTCGTCTGCCGTAAGGCTCTCCCTGCCGCCGTAGCGGTCTGCGAGGGAGAGGCCGTCCGGGTTTTCGCCGAGGGTCTTGAGAAGACTGCGGCACTCTGCGGCGGTCTTCGGAATGAAGTTGGTGATTTGTAGCATAATGTTTTATTTTTGAGTTTGGTTTTCCGTTGTGGCCGCGTCGGCTTTCTTCTTCCTGCGGCGTTTCGGCGGCCGTCCCAGCTTCTTGCCGTGGACGGAGTAGCCCGGCTTCGGCGCATTGGGGTCTGACTCCGGCTTCGGCTCGGTTTTCGGCTCCGGCTTCTTCTCCGGCTCGGTGATGACGTTGCCTCCCCGGAACGGGCAGGTGTCGCACTCCGGACGCGGGAGATAGAAGTGGATTGTCGTGTCTTCCGTGCTTACGTTGGTGCGCCGCTTGAGCTTGTCGTACTTGTCGAGCAGGTCGACGCGCTTCGGGTCGGCGGGGTCGAGTTTCGTGATGGTCTCCCACATCTTCGCGAGGAGCTCCTCGTCGGTCGCCGGCTCCTCCTCCTGCCCCTGCCAGAGCTTGCGGTCGCTGGATGTTCCGTCTGCTCTCGGCTTGCCCCGGTTGGACGACGCGGAGCCGGGTGTCGGGTGGACTTCCTGATAGTCGTCGACCACCGCTCCGTTTCGCAGCTGCTTGACCCGCTTCTTGTAAAGGACGTCGAACTCCGGGACGGCGGTGTAGTTGACCGCCGCGTGCTGCGCCTCGATGTTGGTGTCCGCCTCGCGGATGATGCCCATAACGAGCATCGCGTCCGATGCCTTCCAGCCCCACGCCATCAGCTCCGCGATTGCCAGCTGCCTCACGTCCACCTTCTCCTTCTTGGCGAGGGACTGTCTCTTTTTTGTAAATTCTATCATACGTTGTCGGTGTAAACGATGTAACACTTGCACGAATTGTGGTACGGCGGCTTTCCTCCCTCATCGTTGACATCGTGCAGGAATCCCGTCTGCGAGTTGCAGATGTCGCACGGGTAGGAGGAGCCACGGAACACATAGTATCCCCTTTTCCCGGCATTCTGTCTTTCCCAGTTCTGCATCCATCCTTTCGCTATGACAGTGGAGAGGAGAAGCGCCAGGGCTGAGGCTGCCGCGATGCGTTTCCCTCTGCCGTAGTGCGGGACGGCGCGCAGGCGGGCCGCATCGCCTTCGCCCCGGCGGTCTTTGACCCACGGGTTGTCATATGGGCGGTCAAGATACTCGCGGATTCCGTTTATGACCGTTGCCTGATCTTTCACGCCCTCCAGCCCCGCCGCAGCTATGACGGCTTCCGTTTCGTATCCCCACCGGTTCACATACTCCGCGAGGCGCTGGCGGAAGGTCTTTCCGTGGTCTTTCCCGGTGAGCGCGGGGGCGATGTAAGGGGAGTCCTCATCTTCATCCTCGAAGGTGACGGCGTTTTCGGCATAGGAATATAACGCTTCGCGTAGGAGCGCGAGGATGTCGTTGATTTCTTTTTTCAGCTGCGGGTTGGCCGAGAAGCGGAATTTCTCCGGCGGGATGTTGTACTTGCGCGAGATGTCCACGATCCGCCCTGCGGCGGAGAGGAGCGCGTCGTTCATCGTGGAAACGGCGAGCCTCTCCGCCTTGAGGCGCAGCGTCAGATATTCTTTCGCCCGGCGTATTTCCTCCTCGGTTGCGCTCATTGTTCTTTCTCACTGAATTTCTGCGCCTCGAACTGTGCGAGGAGGTCGGTTTTCTCCGTCTCCTTCTCCTCCTCCGTGATGCGCTCCCATTCGGTGGACACGGAGTAGAACCACAGGCGTTCCGATGCGGTCTTGCGTGAGAGGAATCCGTTCTGCACGGCGGTGGCGAGGTCTTGGGTGACGGCACTCTCATTGAGGTGCACGTAAGGCTTTATCCACGAAGACAGCGGGAGGTTCACGAAGTCGAGGGACTTCCGGCACTCCACGCCGTAGCCGTATGAGTACAGGTAAACCATATCGTCGAGGGCGGGGGTGAACTCCTCGGCGTCGTTCATGCCTTTCTCGACCGCCGGGGAGTAGAGGATTTTCAGCGCGGCTGCCGGGAGGTCGCCGCTCTTGAGTTCCGGAGGCGTGACCACGAAACTTTGTTCAAAGATACGTTCGTGGAGGTCGGCGAGCTCTTTCATAAATGATTCCGACGCGGACTGTCCCGCGAGATAGCCCGCATCGTCATCTGACCCCATCGTGATGGTTTTGATTGTCCCGTTCATATCGTGGTTCGCCTCCGCGTTCTCGCCCTTGAGGTAGAGGATAGGCTCACCGAATGCCTTGTTGTTGTGTGCCATCTGCGAGAAGGCCATCTCGTATTCGTCAATGGAGTCCTGGGATGCGCTCCAGCAGGGGCCGTCCTCGTTCCGGAGGTAAGTTATCGGCACGCGGGAGAATCCGTGCGGGATCGCACCTCTTGTCGGGTCGGCATAGACGTATCCTTCGAGAACACAGAGGTCGCCGTCTTTCCCGAAGGTGAGGGTTACGGGTTTGTCATCGGATTCCGAGGCGCGGCGGAGCCGGTGGAGGTAGGTGTTGTCCCAGACTTCGAGACGGTCTATCACTTTGCCGTCCTCCGTGTACTCCTTGTAAGAGCGGGCGAATACGGAGAGTTTTCCGTCCCTGCCGAAGTGCGGATACAGCCTGTCCCCTTTGAGGAAAGACAGCGCCTCCCATCCGAACACGCCGTTCTCGAGGTACGCGACGAAGGCCGCGTCCCCGGTGATTTTCACGCTCTTGGCAAATTCGTAGAAGGCGTGTTCCATATCCTTTTCGTGCCAGCCTCCGCGAAACATTTTCAAATCAGCGTCAATTCTGTTTGTTTCCGCCTTGGGGTTCAGGTCAAACTGTATGTCATTACCGCAAAGGTGCACGAGGTGTTTGAGGACGATTATCTGCTGATATGCGAATGCGAAGCGGGGCACTTTCTCGACATAGGTGTTGAGGACGGTCCTTCCGGTATCCTCCCCGTTTTCGATTACGGGTTCTTCGATTTGCCGATAAATATCGGGGTAGTACATCTCGTCCTTGATTTTATGGGACGAGGGGTAATACTGGCGCAGGAAGTCGTCTTGAATGCGGGGTTCCGTCACGAGAGGGGTTCCCGGCATTGAAGGCTGCACGGCCAGCCACGGTCTCTTTGAAAGAAGTGTTTTCATTATACGAATCTGATAGATGTTGCTTTACGGTAGACGGGAAGACCTTTTGGCTTTGCGTATCCTCCTTTTCCGATGTCGAAGATGAACCGCATCAGAAGGGCCTCTATGTAGTCCGGTGAATGCCCCACGATGCTCTTCATCGCCTTTTTCTTGATGAGCGAGAACCCCTTGTCCGAGGAGTCCTCCTCGGGGCGTATCGCGCTGCGCTCCTTTAGGAGTATCTGGCGGAGGGGGACATTGGTGAACCCCTTGCCGGAGAACCGCATCGTGAGAAGTCTCGGTTCAATGCTTATCTCTCCGTCCATCAGTTTGTGCGCGAATATATACGCGCACTGGCTCTTGAGGTCGTGGTACATCCCCTTGAATTTCGGATCCACCCCGGCCATATTGTTGAACGGCCTCGCGTGAGGGAAGAATCCCCTGAACGATTGTCCGAGGCCGTTGAGGTCGTAGGTGAAGTTCTCTTCGAGGACGCTCCATTCCTGGAGCTTCGCCTTGACGTTCCTGATTGTCGTCTTGGCGTCGAAGCGGCAAACATAGAGGTCTTTGATGTGAAACCCCTCCCACAGCCACATCACGAGCGAGTCTCCGCCCTCGAAGGCTATGTCACAGGATGCGTAGCGTTTGCCGCCTTCGATTTTCGGACGGTCAAAGAACCGTTCCATATCGAGGATTTTTATCATATCCTCCCCGGCGGACTTGAAGTTCCAGTTTCCTTCGAGGTCGCGTGAACGCTGTTCGTCCGACTGCTGCGCGAGGTTGGCGAGATAGTTGGGATCCGAGGTCATCAGCTTCACGTTCTCTTCCAGACCTGCGCGGCAGAATGTGACAGATTTGACGAACATCCGCTTCTTGTCGTATCCGAGTTCGGCGTAGCTGTCGTTCCAGAGGGAGTCTATGATGCTCCTGCATTGTTCGTACACTTCTTCCGGAGTGTCGCCCCAGTAGATGGTGTCGGGGCTGTCCCCGTCCATAAAGCAGAAGCGCACCTTGCAGTCGCGCTCCGGGATGGGGAATCCGTCCGGCCCTATCCAATAGTCTATGAACTTGCGCACCCACGAGTCGGGGTCGGGGTTACACGTCCCCCAGATGCGGTTGCGCAGTCCCATACCGTTTCGGTTGCAGGTGACAAGGTACTTGAATTTTACATAAGGGATATGTGTGATTTCGTCGATGCCGATGTAGTTGAACTGCTTGCCCTGGAATCGCTTTTTGAAGTCATCGAGGGAATCTCCGTAGTAGGAGAACCTCAGCTTGCCGCCGGCGTTGAAGTTCCACGTGCGGTCGTCGCGGGCGCGGTTGAAAGTCCCGTACTGCGGGTACATCATCAGCGAGTAGTCGATGATTTGCGTGAGGTCGTCTCTTTCGTTTCGCACGATGAGACCGGAGAAGGCGGGTTCGAGGATGTCTTTCAGCCCCTCCATTACAAGGGACCAGGACTTCGAATTGTGGGTGACAATAAAGTCCTCGGCCATAAACAGCGAGTTGGCATTGTCTACGGCGATGCAGCAGCACTCTTTTTCGCCGACATATTCCGCCTTGACAATTCTGCGGGCAAGTTCGCTCACACCGCCATTGTATTGACGCGCCCTTTCTTTTTTTCGGGGAAGTCTGAATATCTGTTCTGCGTTATTGATTTTGATGTAAACCTTGTACGAGTCTTTGCATTTGATAAATACGCCGTTTTTCTTATATCCGGAAGGCCCGACCGAAATGGTGGCAAGCCCGCCGAGGCTCGATACAAGGAATTTGACATCCTCCGCAAGTTGCTTGCTTATGGTAGAAAAAGAACAGTGGCCGCGAATATCAATAGTTCCGTCGGTATCCATCAGTCCCTGCAATATTGCGCGGCGAGTTTCTATCGTCCCGAACTTGTAGGCGTATGGAATATGCTTGCTTTCCGCTCCTGCGATAACATTCAGTTCGATAAGGTTTGCGACAAGCTCTCGACTTTTGATTACATAATCCGCGCTTTTGGTTGCGCTCCTCAATTTCACTTCAAGCCCCAGTGATTCGATGTAGTTTATTATTTCTTTATCCGCAGAGCTTATAAGAACCTGACCGTTGCGTGTGTGTTGAAGGAATTTTTCCGTCATACATCCATCGCCGAGAAGCAGACCAAGGAGATAGGGGTCTACCGGGGTTTTCTTTCCCCAGCCGGTTCCGATGGAAAATTGTACGGGTTGGCAAATAGGGATGAGAATATGCCCGCTCTTGATTTTCCCCGACTGTTCTTTTTCGAGCCTGTCAACAATCATCTGCGTTGTCCATACCCGGTAATCGTCGGTGAGATTAAGTCCGTTCAGGATGCGCTTTTTGCTGCGGTAGCAGGTGCGCCTTACATTCCATAAATGGTCTGACGACGCGATGATTGACGAGCCGTCAATAAAGGTAATCTGGTAGCAGGGGAGTTTGCCGTGGTCTTGTCGATAGACTACGCGCTGTTGGCCTCCGTCTGTCGCCGAGATGATGTCTCCGGCCTTCAAATCACCGATGCGACGATAGCCGAAAGGCGTGACAACCCTGCTGTCCACTTGCAGGGGGCCACCTCTCGATCCGCCGCTGATTATAATGTCCGCGTCACGCGAGAGCATACGTTCCTGTGCCCCTGCCTGTGCGATGATGCGGAGGGGGTTGA
>CAVHNN010000060.1:4965-8446 GCA_963637465.1 Paludibacteraceae bacterium | reverse complement strand
GTAGCGGGGAGAGGACTCGAACCTCTGGCCTCCGGGTTATGAGCCCGACGAGCTACCAACTGCTCTACCCCGCGATGTTGTGGATGCAAAGGTAGGGCTTTTTTTCAGAAAAAACAAATTTTCTTCAGCGGACCGTTATCTGGCTGTCCATCCTCGCAAGCACCTTGACGCCCGTGCAGTCCTTGAGCTTCGAAAGAAGGACGGATTCCCCGTCAGAGCCGTAGCCGCCTCCGAACATCGACATGACCATCTCGAGAGTCGTCTGCGGACGCGGATAGCCGCATACGGCCCAGCTGTCCAGATCGGGGTCGCCGGCAATCGCCGCAGCATAGTTCACGGCATCTTCGAGAGTTCCTATCTCGTCCACGAGCTTTATGGACAGCGCATCCGATCCCGTCCACACGCGTCCCTGCGCGATTTCATCCACCCTTTCCCTGGAGAGGGAACGGTTCTCTGAGACGATGCCGACGAAACGGTCGTAGATGGTTTCGATAGACTTCGTCATATAGTTCATCTCGCTCTGGTCGAACGGCCTCATAAGACCGTACATGTTGCCGTGCCTGTGTGAACTTACGTCCTCCACGCCGACATGGAGCACGTCCTTTGCGGTCTTGGAGAAATCCGGAACCAGTCCGAACACCCCGATGGAACCGGTGAGAGTGGTGGCGTCGGAGAATATCACGTTGCTCCCGTTGGAGATCCAGTAGCCGCCGGACGCCGCATAGCCGCCGTACGAGGCCACTACCGGCTTGTCCTTCTGCAAAAGGTCAAGTTCCTGCTTGATTTTTTCGGAGGCGAGGACACTTCCGCCCGGAGAGTTGACCCTGAGCACCACGGCCTTGACGGTGGAGTCAGCCCTGACGCCCGCGATGAGAGACGCGAACCTGTCCCCCGCGACCGCGCTTTTCTGCTGCCCGTCGACAATCTCACCATCGGCATAGATGACGGCTATCTGCTTCCTGACCTTGACCGGCACGGACATATTGGCCACGTAGTCGGCGAAATTTATCATGCTCACGTCCTTGAAGCTGTCCTTTACGGCCAGTGCGGCAAGCTTGTCCTCAAGTTCGCCTCGGGTGAGAAGCTCATCCACCAGCCCGCACTCGACGAAATCCTGCGGAAGATTGAGCTTGAGATTGTTGAGAGCGTCATCCAACGCCTCCACGGGGAGACCCCTGCTCTCGGATATGCCTGCGGCCATGCTTTCCCAAATAGAGTCCACGACCCTCTGGTTCTGCTCCCTGTTCTCGGGGCTGGACTTGGATCTGGTGTACATTTCTCCGGCGGACTTGTATTTTCCGTGCCTTATCAGCTGCACGTTGACCCCCAGTCTGTCGAGGAGGTCTCCGAGAAATATCATCTGGCTTGAAACTCCCGTGAACATGGCCGTGCCGCCGATGTGGGAGGTCATATAGACTTTGTCGGCCACGGAGGCGAGATAGTAGCTCCCGGTCGTCGGAGCCTCGATGTAGGAGACCACCGGCTTACCGCTCGTCTTCCTGAATTTGTCGAGAGATACGCGAAGCTCCTCAAGAGAGGCGACATCGGACGCCAAGCCGTCGGTTTTCAGATATATATACTGCACCGCCGGGTCCGCGGAGGCGGAATTGATGGCCTGCACGGCATCCCAAATGCCTATGATCTGCACGTCCCCTCCTCCCCTGACTGAAGACAGCGGATTGGCTTCCCGGCTCTGTTCGCCGACCGTGAATTTTGACAAATCCATCACGAGCACGCCCGACTTCGGAAGGACGGGGGTGGAACTCCCGGCCGCCAGCAGCGCGCCGAACATGCCCAATCCCATGATGAACACAAGAATGCCTACAATGACCAGACCGCAAACCACGGCCAGAGTCATCTTTACAAAATCTTTCATCGTATGATAAGCGTAATTTTTATCAAAAGTAGTAAATTCGCAAGATAAAACAAACGTTTATGGCACAGAAACCTTCAATCCCCAAAGGCACAAGGGATTTCGGGCAGCGCGAGATGGCGGGCAGGAACTATATTTTCGATACCGTGCGCTCCGTGTTCCGCACATACGGATATTCCCAGATTGAAACTCCGGCGATGGAGAACCTCTCGACCCTGCTGGGCAAGTACGGCGAGGAGGGGGACAAGCTGCTTTTCCGCATTCTCAACTCGGGTGACGCTTTCTCGGGGGCGGACTTCGACAAGCCGCTCACCCCTCAGGTATGCGAGAAGGGTCTCCGTTATGATCTGACGGTGCCTTTCGCCCGCTATGTGGTGCAGCACCGGGACGAGCTGTCGTTTCCGTTCAAGCGCTTCCAGATACAGCCGGTATGGCGGGCCGACAGGCCGCAGAAAGGACGCTACCGCGAGTTCTATCAGTGCGACGTGGACGCCATAGGCAGCAAGAGCCAGCTCTGCGAACTTGAACTTGTGCAGATCGTGGACAAGGTGTTCGAGAGGCTCGGCGTGAGGGTTCTGCTCAAAATCAACAACCGCAAGGTTCTCACAGGGCTTTCGGAGATATGCGGTTTCCCGGACAAGGTGGTGGACATAACGGTGGCCATAGACAAGCTCGACAAGATAGGGCTCGACGCCGTCAGGGAGGAGATGCTCGAAAAGGGTCTCACCCCCGAGGCAGTGAAGATGCTTGAACCGGTGCTGACCCTGAGCGGCACGACGAAGGAGAAAATCGCCGTGATGCGCTCTCTGATGGGAGCGTCGGAGACGGGCCTTCGGGGGCTTGACGAGATAGAGGAGCTGTTCGGATACATTGAAGCCGCAGGCATCAAGACTCCGGTCGAGCTGGACCTGTCCCTTGCGCGCGGGCTCAACTATTACACCGGCGCCATCTTCGAAGTCAAGGCGCTTGACTGGCAGATAGGCAGCATCTGCGGCGGCGGCCGTTACGACAATCTCACAGGCATCTTCGGGCTTCCGGACATGTCCGGCGTCGGCATCAGCTTCGGAGCCGACAGAATATACGACGTGCTCTGCGGGCTGGACAAATTCCCGAAAGACATGCGCAGCAGCACCACGGTGCTCTTCGCCAACATGGGAGCAAAGGAAGTCAACTACCTGCTGCCTGCCGTCTCCGCGCTGCGCAGCGAAGGCGTCGCGGCGGAAATTTATCCGGATCCCTCCAAGCTCAAGAAGCAGTTCGACTACGCCGACCGCAAGTTCATCCCGTTCATCTCGATCAACGGAGAGAGCGAAATCGAAGCCGGAACGCTCAATGTCAAGAACCTCTCTTCCGGAGAGCAGAAAAGTTTCCCGAAAGACGACATCGCCGCCATAAAGGATTTTCTTCTTCAGAAATAAAAAGGGCCGGCCCTCCTATAATAAAGAAAAAGCTCCCTCGCGGGAGCTTTCTTTATTTGTGCGGGGAGATTAGAACACCTCCTCGACGGTCTCCTTGTAGTCGTCAGACTGCGAACCCTCGCTGCGCGGACCCTCGCTGCGGCGAGGGCGGTCGTCACGGCGGTCACCTCTGCGGCGATCATCCCTGCGG
>CAVHNN010000060.1:0-4920 GCA_963637465.1 Paludibacteraceae bacterium | reverse complement strand
CGGTCACCGCCTCTGCGGTCATCCCTGCCGCGGTCTCCTCCGCGAGGACGGCGTTCAGGCTCCACATAGCCCTCCGGCTTCTCGGTAAGAGCACGCATGGAAAGACGCATCTTCCCGCTCTTCTGGTCATACTCAAGCAGTTTGACGTCAACTTCGTCTCCGACTTTCAGCACATCCTCCACGTTCTCGGTCTTGTTCCAAGCTATCTCGGACACGTGCAGGAGTCCCTCCTTGCCCGGAAGAATCTCAATGAAAGCACCGAACTCAAGGATGGAAACGACCTTGCCGTGATAAACCTTGCCGGCCTCAGGCACCGCGCAGATGCCCTTGATCCAGTCGAGAGCCTTCTGCATATTGTCCCTGTTGTCTGATGCGATGTCCACAACTCCCTCGGTGAGGTTGGTGCCCGGTATAGGCTGCTCGTCGATGGTGATAGTGGTGCCGGTCTCCTTCTGAATTTTCTGGATGGTCTCGCCGCCCTTGCCGATCACGGCTCCGATGAACTCGGCGGCGATGCGGATCTGCTCGATGCGAGGCACGAACGGCTTGTAATCCTCACGCGGAGCGCTGATGGTCTTGAGCATCTCGCCCATTATGTGCATGCGGCCCTGACGCGCCTGCTCGAGAGCCTTGGCAAGCACCTCGTACGAGAGGCCGTTGACCTTGATGTCCATCTGGGTGGCGGTGATGCCGTCTGCGGTTCCCGTTACCTTGAAGTCCATGTCTCCGAGGTGATCCTCGTCTCCGAGAATATCGGTAAGGATGGCGTAGCGGTCGTTAGGATGCTGCTCGTCGGTGATGAGGCCCATGGCCACGCCGGCCACAGGTTTGCGGATCTTCACGCCGGCGTCCATCAGGGCGAGGCAGCCGCCGCACACTGAAGCCATTGAAGAAGAACCGTTGGACTCGAGAATATCCGAAACGACGCGTACCGCATACGGATTCTCCGGAGCGAGAGGAACGACAGGCTTGAGCGCCCTCATCGCGAGGTTGCCGTGTCCGATCTCACGACGGCCCACACCCCTCTGAGGCTTGGCCTCTCCGGTGGCGAAAGGAGGGAAGTTGTAGTGCAGGACGAACTGCTGGTCTTCCTGGATGAGCACCTCGTCCATCTCCTTCATATCCATCTTGGTACCGAGGGTGACCGTCGCAAGGGACTGGGTCTCGCCTCTGGTGAAGATGGCGGAGCCGTGGGCGCAAGGGAGATAATCGACCTCGCACCAGATAGGACGGACCTGATCGCATACGCGGCCGTCGAGACGCACTCCCTCATCGAGAATCATATTGCGCATGGCCTCCTTCTCCTCGGCGTGATAATATCTCTCGACGAGCGGGGCCTTCTCTTCGAGCTGCTCCTCCGGAATCGTGGCGAGGAACTCCTCCTTGATGGCCTTGAAACCGGCTTCGCGCTCTTTCTTAGGCTTGGCGGCCTTGGCGAGAGCGTAGCACTTGTCGTAGCAGAAGTCGTGAACCGCCTTGCGGAGCTCCTCATCCTCGAGGTCGTGAGGATAATCGCGCTTGTTGACATCGGTTCCGAGCTCTTTCATGAGCTCTTTCTGGACGCGGCAGTGCTTCTTGATCTCCTCGTGGGCGAACTTGATGGCTTCGAGCATGTCGTGCTCGCTGACCTCGTTCATCTCGCCCTCGACCATCATGATGTTCTCCTCGGTGGCGGCGACCATGAGTTCAAGGTCGGAGTCCTTCATCTGGGAGAATGACGGATTGATCACGAATTCTCCGCCCACACGGCTCACGCGGACTTCGGAAATCGGTCCCCCGAAAGGAAGGTCGGAAGAGGCGAGCGCGCAGGAGGCGGCAAGCCCGGCAAGAGCGTCCGGCTGGGTGTCCTTGTCTGCAGATATGAGCGTCACGTTGACGAAAACCTCAAGGTGGAAGTCATCCGGCCAGAGAGGACGGATAGGGCGGTCAATCAGGCGTGAGATGAGAATCTCATAGTCGCTTGACTTGCCTTCCCTCTTCATGAATCCGCCCGGAAAACGCCCTGCGGAATAATACTTTTCTTTATAATCGACGGTCAGCGGCATGAAGTCGGTTCCTTCCTTGACTTCCTCCGCGCACGTCACGGTGGCGAGAAGCATAGTGCCACCCATCTTGACTACGGCTGATCCTGCTGCCTGCTTCGCGAGCTTGCCGGTCTCGATCTCTATGACGCGACCGTCCGAAAGCTCAATTCTTTTGTTGATGATATTCATTACTGTTTTTCTTAACGTCCTTTCCAAAAAAGGGATGGCCCCTTCAGTTCAGGAACCATCCCTGGATCTTTCCTATTCCGACTATCGACGGAGACCGAGCTCCTTGACGATACTCCTGTATCTCTCGATGTCAACCTTCTGGAGGTAATCCAGAATCTGACGTCTCTTACCTACAAGGCGAAGAAGAGAACGGCGGGTTACCACATCTTTCTTGTTCTTCTTCACGTGCTCGGTAAGGTGAGCGATACGGTAGGAAAATAAAGCAACTTGACTCTCTGGTGAGCCGGTGTCCTTATTAGACTTCCCGTACTTCGCGAAAATCTCTTGCTTCTTCTCAGGCATCAAATATTCAGCCATTTTAGCAAAAAATTAAAGTTAATATTACAATGCTCCACCCCTCAAAAGGATAAAGCCTGCAAATTTACACAAAATTTCAACACAATCCAAATGCGGAGGACAGAACCGGGTCGCGACAGCTTCTTATTTTATTTTCAATCCGATGAATTCAAGTTTCCCCATGAAGAGGAGGACGAGGAACGCCGCTGCGATCACCAGCACCGCGGCAAGCCACCACTTCCACGACGAGGACTCCTGCCGATACGGGTCGGAGAGCTTGAGCTTCGGATATTTGGCGAGCCCTGTGAGCTTCGCCCCGAAGAGGATGTTGACCAGCACCTTGGAGTTGATGGCCCAGCCGTTGGCGTTGAGCACCGGGCCGAGATTGCGGCGGCGCAGCTTGCTCCATGCAAGGAAGCAGGACGGGCCGGAAATCAGAACCACTATGACGACAACGGCTTCCACCGTCTGATACCACTCCGACCGGGCCACTCCGGTGACAATCTTGGTCAAGGCCGTGCCGATATAGCCCACTGCCATGCCCAAGGCGGCGAAGATGCCGGCGAACTTGGCGATGTCGAACGCCTGCCCCTTTTCTGCCCCTCCGTTTTCGGCGGCCGGGACGGAAGTGGCCGCAGCGGCCGCCCGGGCCTGAAGGTCGGCGGCAATCTTGGACTCCTTGTCGGCTGCGGACTTGTTGATCAACCCCACGCAGAACTCCCAGAACTTGCGGTAAGGAGCCCAGAACGCCTGCCGTATGCTGACGGGGTTGTCAACTATCTTCGTGATGACGGCATCCCAGTAGTCTGAGTTGCGGTCATAGAAGACTCCCCTCTTGCCCGGACGCAGGGAAGCGGTGTCCCCGGCTGTCATCACGGCGACGATGTCCATAGACCTTCCCAGCTTTTTGGACGTGCAGGTGCAATATATCAGGAACATCCCGCTGAGCTTGGCCATGTCAGCATGCTCGGACATGTCCGAGACCCTGATGCACAGGTCGCAGCAGCGCTGGTCCACATAGAGCTGTCCGGCCTCGAATACCGCGCGCACCCCGGGGGTTCTCGCATAGAAATCAGTGAAAATCACATAGTTCTTCAGCAGGCGGTAGAAGTCGCGATAGAGCAGCATGAGCTTCTTCACTTCGTCTATATTGTCCGACTCCTCCTTGAGGGCGAGATCCCTTGCGACCAGTTCGAGAAGGGCTTCTTTCTCGCCGGCGGCAAGTATGGCGCGCACCCTCTCTATCCCGAGAGACTCCACCGAAGCCCCCTTCTTGGCGGAAAGCCAGGAAGAGTACGGCGCGAACCTGTCCGACACTTCCTTCCATTCGTCTTCATCCATGGAGGTCTTGCCTTCTTCGAGGACGAGAGAGCGGAAGGCGTCGAAGCGGCCCTGCCATGCAGGATTCATCTTGTCAAAAGAAAGTTTTCCGGACTCATCCGGACGCGCGAGAGGGCACTCCCCTATCCTTGAAATGTCATCGACGCTCACCGCCACCTTCTCGGCGGCGGCCTTGTCGTAGCGCAGCAGACGGCAACGCTCGAAAAAATCGGACACCTTCTCCTTTATCGCCTCATACGCGGCGAATGCCGAGGGCGTATCGTCTCCGTACGGCTTCACGCAGGCTCCCGCCCATGAGGCATACTCGGTGCAGGCCGCATAGAAAGCCTCTATCCTGTCAGAGCCGATTCCCGGAAGTCCGCTTCTGTCCACAGAAGAACCTTCCGTTGCGATGCAGTCGGAAATGACTGCCTTGAGAGAGTCGCTCCCGGCACTTTCGACCGTAATGAGACCGTCACCGTTGAAGCGCGTGCCCGAGAATATGGCCTCGCAGTCCGACGCCTCCTCCAGGCTTATCATCCGGCCCTCTTTTCCAAGATCCGCAAGAATGCGGAGTGCGGAGTCATGCAGGCGCCGCCCCGCCTCGGAAGAAGTGTCTATCTGGTCTATGTCAAGAATGCTGTCTCCCCTGAGAATCAAATCCTTGTCCTTGATTACCGACGTCAGCCACGTGGCGGTCTCCACCACTTCGGGAACTTTGATCGTCCCGTCATGATCCGTGTCGATATAGTCCAGCGTGCGCCTGTCGAACTCAAGAGAATCCACAGGGCAGCTGAGAGTGGTCCAGAGCTTCTGGTCAAGTTCCCCGAGATGAGCAATATCCTCACCGGAAGCGACATTCACGCGGATGGCCCCTCCGAGGGAGCAGTACTTCCATTCATATTTGTTGTCCATATATACTTATATATTATGTCGCGAAAATACGGAAAATTCTATATTTGTAGAAACTGTTTTGAAATGGTTCCCGAATTTTATCATGCGGAATTTTCGAGGCAGTTTCGGCTTTGGAAGAGGGAGCGTAGCGGTGGCT
>CAVHNN010000059.1:0-8711 GCA_963637465.1 Paludibacteraceae bacterium | reverse complement strand
TTTTGCTTGGTGTTTTTGGGGTGCGTTGTTTTCATAAACGGCACAATTTTATTATTTTTGCTCTCATAAACCTCGGGCAGCGAATCACCCTGCAAAAACAAGGTTTGCGATATGGTTCTGGGAATATTGAGTTTTCTGCACTTCACTCTTATCGACCTTCTGGACATCTTGATGGTCGCGCTGGTGATTTATTTCATATTCCGCTGCATCAAAGGCTCCACGGCCATCAACATCTTCATCGCCATCATCATCGTCATGGTGGTGCAGATTGTGGCCAACGCATTGGGACTGAGGATGGTGTCGTCTCTTCTCGGCACGGTGATAGATGTCGGGGCCATCGCCCTGATAGTGATATTCCAGCCGGAGATACGGCGCTTCCTCAACTCGCTCGGGCGCAAGGCCGGCGATTCTCTGGAGAGGCGTCCGCTGCTGCAGAGGCTGATAGCCGGCAGAAGCGCGGACACCGTGGACAGCCGGGCCGTGTCGGAAATCGCGCAGGCCTGCAAGGAAATGTCGGACCAGAAGACGGGGGCGCTTATCCTGATACGCCGCAAGGACTCCCTCGAAGACATCATAGCGACGGGCGACACGATAGACGCCCAGATCAGCAGCCGCCTGATAATGAACATCTTCTTCAAGAACTCCCCTCTGCACGACGGGGCGATGGTCATAGGTGAGAGCCGCATCATAGCGGCGCGCTGCACTCTCCCCATCACCGACCGCAGCGACCTGCCGGCCCACTACGGGATGAGGCACAAGGCGGCCCTCGGGGTTTCGGAGCAGTGCGACGCGGATGTGGTGGTGGTGAGCGAAGAGACGGGAAATATCTCATTCGTGCGCGGCGGAGTCATCCGGACCATAGACAGCATCAACAATCTCAAACTTCTTCTCGGGGAGAAAACGGAATGATCAACACGGGACTGGAAACCAAGCTCGGCTTCGACAAGATACGCCGCATCATATCGGACAGATGCCTGACTGACTATGCCGCCGATCGGGTGAAGAACGAAGAGTTCTCCGTCCGGCGTGATGAAATCGGGACGCGGCTCGCCCTGACGGACGAGATGAGGCTGATAATGATGTTCGAGGACAGCTTCCCGACCACAGGCTACATCGACACCGTCCAGTTCCTGGAGCCGCTTCTCAAGGCCGGCTCGTCGATAGACCTCCTTTCTCTGGGGAAGCTCAAGACGTCGACCGACACGGTACGCAAGATTCTCCATTTTTTCGGGAGCGTCAAGGACGGGGTGTATCCGAGACTCAAGCGGATGGCCGGACAGGTCAACTCGTTTCCGGAGATACAGCGCCGGATAGAAAACATACTGGACAAGTACGGGGACATCAAGGACTCCGCATCCGAGAGGCTGCTTGAGATAAGGGGAGCGATACGCAGCCGGGAGGCGTCGCTCTCAAAGAGAGCGGGGGCCGTGCTCCGCAAGGCCCAGGAGGACGGCATAGCCGACCCCGACGCCTCCGTCAGCATCCGCGACGGCAAGTTCCTCATCCCGGTCAGCTCCTCGGCCAAGCGCAAGCTCCCGGGCTTCGTCTATGACGAATCGGCCACCGGCAAGACGACCTTCATCGAGCCGGCGGAAATAGTCGAGCTGGAGAACGAGCTCGTAGCCCTGCATTTCGACGAGGAGCGGGAGATACGTAAGATACTGTACGAGTTCACCGAATTCCTCAGACCCTATATCCCGGAGCTCCTGTCCGGAGCCAAGTTCCTCGGCGAAATCGACTTCCTGATGGCCAAGGCCCAGACCGCCCTCGACTTCATCGCCGGAGTCCCGGTGATTTCCGACGAAGGGAGCGTGGAGCTGCGCAAGGCCAGGCATCCCCTGCTTGAAAAGGCCCTTCGCACGGAAGGCAGGACGATGGTTCCGCTCACGCTCACCCTCACCCCCAAGAAGCGGATACTTCTGATATCCGGCCCCAACGCCGGAGGCAAGTCGGTGTGTCTTAAGACAATGGGCCTGCTTCAGTATATGTTCCAATGGGGCATGCTGATTCCGACTTCGGAGACATCCGAGATGATGCTCTTCGACAGGATTTTCGTCAGCATCGGCGACGACCAGAACATCGAGAGCGACCTGAGTACCTACAGCTCCTTCCTCTCGCAGATGAGGGAGATGCTCTCCTGCGCGGACGAGAAGACCCTGGTGCTGATCGACGAGTTCGGCTCCGGCACCGAACCCGCTGCGGGAGGGGCGATAGCCGAGGCCATTCTGAGCGAAATGGACCGCAGGGGAGTCTATGGGGTCATCACCACCCACTACACCAACCTCAAGCTCTACGCCTCGGGGGCCGACACTTCCGTAATCAACGGCGCGATGCTCTACGATGCGGCCAAGATTGAACCTCTCTTCAAACTTGAAATGGGGCTCCCGGGCAACTCGTTCGCGTTCGAGCTGGCGCGCAAGATGCGCCTTCCGGAAAACATCGTCAAAGACGCGGAGAGGCGCGCCGGAGAGGAGTTCGTCGGCATTGAGCGCAATCTGCGCAAGATCGCCCGCAACCGCAAGGCCCTGGACGAGAAGCTCCAGAAGGTCAAGAACAGCGACAAGGCTCTGACGGGCCTCACCGAAAAGTACCAGAAAGAGCTGGAGGACATCAAGAGCCTGCGCGAATCCATCATCTCCTCCGCCATGCAGGAAGCGGAAGATATTGTGAAAGGAGCCGGGAAGCAGGTGGAGAAGACCATCAGGGACATCCGTCAGGCCCAGGCGGAGAAGGCCCACACCAAGGAGGCCAGAGAAGAGCTGCGAGGCTTTCTCGGAGCCCTGGAGAAGCGCAAGGAAAAGGAGGGGCGCGACAAGGAGGACTATATAGACCGCAAGCTCGCCACCCTGCGGAAACGCAACAAAAAAGACGCTCCCCCCGACAAGGAGCAGCGGAGCGCACCGCTCAAGGTCGGGGAGAAAGTCAGAATCAAGGGAGGCGGCCTCGTGGGCGAGGTGTCCAAGATTTCCAACAAGGCGGTGACCATAATCGTGGGCAACATCAGCAGCACCATGGCCCCGGACAGGGTGGAGCGCATCTCCTCCAACGAGTTCCGCGACGCCGCCCGAAAGGAGTTCAAGCCGGCGGAACAGAAGGTGGACAGCTCCCTCACCGACCGCAGACTCAATTTCTCCCCCGAACTGGACATCCGGGGGGAGAGGCTCTCCGATGCGCTCAACATCGTGACGAGATATATCGATGATGCCGTGATGCTCAACATGGGCACGGTGAGAATCATCCACGGCAAGGGCACCGGCGTGCTCAGGGAGGAGATTCAGAAATACCTCAGGACCATCCCGGGACTGAGCGTTTCGGACGAGGATATCCGCAACGGCGGCACCGGAGTGACAATCGTCAACTTATGAGCGGAGGCAGACAGGACATCGGCCGCAAAGGGGAGGAAGAGGCGTGCCGCTATCTGAGCGGCAGGGGGCATCAGATAATCCGGCGCAACTGGAGAAGCGGACATCTGGAGCTTGACATCATCTCCCTGGATTCCGACGGACTGCATATCGTTGAGGTGAAAAGCCGGCAGGTTCCCGCTCCGGCATCTCCGCAGACCAATGTGGACAGGAGGAAGATGCGCAAACTGACCGCCGCGGCCAACGCGTTCCTCAACTCGGAAGCGCGCAAGGGGCTGCCTTCGGATCTGGAGGTGTTCTTCGACGTGGTGACCGTGCTCTTCGATGGCCCAAAGTTTGAAATAGAATATTATCCACAAGCTTTTATACCACTGTATGCTTAATAACCACTTCTATTGTATAATAATGGCCGGAGGGGCGGGGTTCCGCTTCTGGCCCATCAGCCGGGTTGACAGGCCTAAACAGTTCCTTGACTTCACCGCAGAGGGACAGTCGTTCCTCAGATTCACGTTCGACAGGATGAAGGCCGTGATTCCGGAAGAGAACATCCTGATAGTTTCACTGCCCAGATACAGGGACATAGTGCGGCAGCAGCTCCCCGAGCTCAAAGAGGAGAATCTGCTTCTGGAGCCGTACAGCCGCAACACGGCGCCCTGCCTGACCTACGCCACCTACACGATTCTCAAGCGCGATCCGGCGGCCGTGACGGTCGTGACCCCGTCCGACCTGATAATCAACAAGCACGACATCTTCAACGAGACCCTCTCCAGCGCCCTTGCCTACGCGGCCGGATCCGACGCCCTGATCACCCTCGGCGTGGTGCCGACAAGACCGGACCCCAACTTCGGCTACATTCAGATGGCCGGCAAGGCGAAGGACAACAGTCCGGTCAAGGTCAAGACCTTTACGGAAAAACCGGACGTGCAGCTCGCGAAGGTGTTCCTTGAAACCGGGGAGTTCCTGTGGAACTCGGGCATTTTCGTATGGAGAGCCTCGGCGATACGGGAGGCGCTGGAGAGATACGCTCCGGAAATCACCAATCTATGGGCCGGCTGGCAGGAGGCGCTCGGCTCGGAACAGGAAGTGGAATTTCTTGAGAGAATCTACACCGACATGCCGCGAACTTCCATCGACTACGCCGTGATGGAGAAGACCGACAATGCGTGGGTGTATCCGGCCCGTTTCCGCTGGGCGGACATAGGCAATTGGGAGTCGCTCTACGATTATCTCGCCCACCACGACGACAACGGCAACGCGATGAATCTCGTGGGCAAGGGACGCATCAAGGAATGCCGGGACAATATCATCTATTCCGACAATCCCGGCAAGCTGCTGGCCATACGGGGGCTGGAGAATTTCATCGTCATCGACACCAAGGACGTCCTGATGATCTGCCCGAGAGACGAGGAGAAACTTCAGGACTTCCTGTCAAGCCTGGCAATGCCCGAATTTGAGGAATACAGATAAGGCGATGAACTACAGCTCCCTCTTTTCCGACGATGTCCCGTCGTTCATGAGGTCTCCCGTGCGGGAGATCTTCAAGCACACTGACCTCAATGCAATATACTCTTTTGCAGGAGGTTATCCCGACGCGGCCACCTTCCCTCTGGAAGAGATACGCCGCCTGTCCTCCCTCGTTCTGGAGAAATACGGCCCGAGGGCCGTACAATACGGGGCGACGCAGGGCGTGCCGGAGCTGCGCAAGGTGATTTCGGAGCGCTATGGCGTGGGGCTGGAGAATATTCAGATTACAACATCCTCGCAGCAGGGCATCGACGTGTGCTCCCGCATTCTTCTGAATCCGGGGGACGTGGTTCTCTGTCTCGACCCGACCTATCTCGGCGCATTGCAGTCGTTCCGTTCCTATAGGGCAAGGGTGGTGTCGCTGCGGAGTTTTCGCGAAGAGGACTGCGGCGTGGGTCCGGAAGTGCTGCGCAGGGCCAAGTTCTGCTATGTGATTCCTGATTTTCAGAATCCGAGCGGAGTGACGATGTCCTTGGAAGAACGCAGGGAGCTCTGTGCCCTGTCGGAGAAGTATGGTTTTCTCATCGTGGAGGACAGTCCCTACCGCGAACTGCGCTACAGCGGGGCTCCCGTCCCCACCATCTATTCTCTTGCCCCGGAAAGAACCTTGCATCTGGGGAGTTTCTCCAAGATTTTCGCCCCGGGCTTCCGGCTCGGCTGGATTTTCGCTCCGGAGCAGCTGCTGGAGCAGATCTACGTCTGCAAGCAGTCGCTCGACCTCTGCCCGCCGATATTCGACCAGTATATCGCGGCGGAATTTATGGGCGGCGGAGCGCTGGATGAGAATCTGCGCCGAAGCATCGCCCTCTATCGCGAGAAGCGCGACCTGATGCTCTCCCTGCTGGAGAAATATATGCCTGCGGGGGTCAGCTGGACAAAGCCCGAAGGGGGTCTTTTCCTCTTTTTGACGCTTCCCGAGGATTGCGACACGGTAAAGCTCTATGACCGTGCGCTCTCCGCCGGTGTAGCCTATGTTGCCGGCTCGTTCTTCTACTCGGACGGCAGCCACCGCAACACGATGCGGCTCAACTTCTCCTTCCTCGACCGCTCCCGGATGGAAGACGGCGTAAGGCTTCTCGCCTCGCTGCTGTAGCGGGGCGCAACCCGGTGTAAAGCATTTTACAAAAGTGTAAAGTCTTTTACACCTGCCGGAGGTTCCGAGTGATGCATAAAAGCTTGAACATCAAGAAATAAGCGAATTTGGCACGGGGTATGCTGACGTTTTGCCGGACAAGAAATGACAAGATGAAATACTTTTTCAGATACCTCAGGAACAATCCGTTCTACGCCGTCATCAACATAGCGGGACTTGCCGTCTCGCTGATGTTCGTCATCCTGCTGGGAGACTACAGCTATCGCCAGTTCAGTATAGACCGCTGGCATCACAAGCGCGACAGGATTCAGGCGCTTTCGGTTACGGGAGGCCACCTGGCTACCTGGCCGGATGCTACGCACGCCCTTCGGGAGCGCTATCCCGAGATAGAATCCGTCTGCTGCCTCAATATGCACAAGGCTCGCATCAAGACCGAAGACGGGCTCTTCTCCGGCAGCAGCGGCGGCGAAGGGGAGGGCAACGTGATGGTGGCAGACTCCACTTTCTTCCGCTTCTTCGACTTCAAGTTCGTTGACGGAGATGGGTCCACGGCCCTTGACAGCCCGGAGAAGTGTGTCATCACCGAATCGCTCGCAAGAAAGCTCTTCCCGGACAGGAATCCTCTCGGGCAGCCGCTGGGCATCGTCGGCTCCAGATATGTAAGGGTCAACGACGGCACCGGCGATCCTTACGACTCGACCCTCGTCTATACGGTCTCCGCCGTCATAAGGGATTTCGACAGGACGGTACTGCTTAACACGACGGAACTTATCGCAAGCAGCGAGCGCTGCCCGCAGATTATCGGCTACCGCGTCAGCGGAGGGACTTATGTCTCCGGGCCTCTCGGCTCCACATACTCGTTCCTGATGACCGCCCCGGGGGCTTCCCTTGAGGACAAGACCGGGGAGATGGCGGAGTTCTTCAAGGAGCAGATACCGGCTCTGCGCTTTTACGGGGCGGAGCCGCAGCCGGTTCTGATTCCTCTGGACGAACTTATGTTCGCGCCGCAGAACAGCGGAGGTGGAATCCTCAAAGGAGACCGGGGGCTGCTTGAAGTCCTGCTTGCGGCCGTGCTCGCGATACTGCTCTTCGCCGTGACCAATTATGTCAACCTTACCACGGCGAACACCGGACTGCGTGCCAAGGAAGTGGCGACGCGCCGCCTGCTCGGAAGCGATGCCCGGGGCGTCTCCCTGGAACTCATCGCCGAATCGACGCTTATGGTCTTCGTCTCCTTCCTTATAGGCTTCGCTCTGGCCCTGTACTTCGAAGAGGGCTTCGAGACTTTGTTCCGGGGAAAGATAGACCTGCTCCGCGACCTCTCGTTCGGCACGGTCGGTGCCTGCATTCTGTTCATAATCCTGACCGGCGTCATCTCCGGCATCATCCCGACAATGATGCTTCTGAAATTCAAGCCTATAGACATCGTGAAGGGCAGCTTCCGCCTGCGCTCCAAGATGGTGTTCAGCAAGGTCTTCATCATCGTCCAGAACATCATCACCGTGACGATGCTCACCTCCACCTTCACCATCTTTTTGCAGATAAACCATCTCATAAACGCCCCTCTCGGCCACGATGTCGAGAATCTCTATGTCGTCTCTGCCGATGAGGGAGAACGGATGCGGAGCGAACTGGACTCGCAGCCGTATATAAAGGCAATCGGGACGTTCCGGGGGTCGTCGCTGGACGGCAACGGCACCAATATGACATATAAGAAGGACAGGAATATGGACAATGTCCTGGTCTATATGTTCGACTGCGACAGCACCTATCTGGAAATATCCGGACTCAAAGTGTTGAAAGACTGCCATCTCGCCGGGGACGTACACTATGTCAACGAGTCCCTCGCGGCCAAGGTCGGCCTCGGGGAAGAAGACACGGAGATAGTCTGGGGCGACGGTTCGACAACTCAGGTCGCCGGGATATTCTCCAATTACCGTATGATAAACGTGACTGACCCCTATCGGGAGGTAATGATGACCCTGCTCCCGACAGAGCAGATTGGCGAGTATCAGCAGTATCTCGTATTGACCGACGGCTCGCGCGAGGCTTACCGGAAACTCTGCGAGCTGGTACAGGAGGTGGACGGAACCTCCGAAGACCTGGAATGGAAAGTCCGTGACCTCGAAAAGGGCGTGGCGGAGTCATTCGAGTCGGAGAGAAGCACAATGCGGCTCATCTCTATGTTCACTCTCATTGCGGTGCTCATCTCCGCGCTGGGATTCATCGGGATGTCGCTCTTCTTCATCCGCCAGCGCCGCAAGGAGATAGGCGTGCGCCGGATTATGGGCAGCACGGTAGGGGAGATTCTCACCCTGCTCCTGAGGAAGTTCTGCGCTCCGCTGCTGATATCGTTCGTGGTCGCGGTTCCGCTCTCGTACTTCCTGATGAGAGGCTATCTGGAGGATTTCAGCTACCGTATCGGGCTGAGCCCGCTGATATTCCTCGCCGCCGCCGCGACATCGCTGCTGATAGCCGTGCTCTCTGTCCTGCCGCAGGCTCTGCACGCCTCCCGCACCAATCCTGCCGACTCCGTCAGGACCGAGTAGGGGGCGTCCGGGAAAACAATTTGCTTTGACGACGACAAGATGTTGTAAATAAGCGGAATAAGTTGTATATTTGCAGCCCGCAAAAGTATGCGGTTACTTTTAAAGTATTTATAAACAATTAATTAAACAACCAATGCCTGGATTAATTGGAAAGAAAATCGGAATGACTTCCGTTTTCGGTGC
>CAVHNN010000058.1:0-8999 GCA_963637465.1 Paludibacteraceae bacterium | reverse complement strand
CATTCATCTGTCCGCTAAACGTCTAAAACAAGTCTGTAAATATATGGCTTATTTCTACTTTATATACCCGACAAAAAGGCAAAAGTAAAATCGGGAGTGAAATTCCTATATCCCGAGAAACCTGTATTTTTGAATATTTTACCATATTGTTCAAATTATAAAACTTTGGCATAGGCTTTGTTTTGAGACAGCCCTGTCCCGAGACA
The DNA here is from genome assembly GCA_963637465.1 of Paludibacteraceae bacterium. GTDB lineage: Bacteria > Bacteroidota > Bacteroidia > Bacteroidales > UBA932 > Cryptobacteroides. The sequence continues at coordinate 8,793 of CAVHNN010000058.1, read as the reverse complement.
GGCAGATAGCATGTTCTGTCCGGAGCGAGAATAAAGTGATATACGAACAGTAAGTTTTGAAAATGAAGAACAGTTCAAGGGAAAAGATAATTGAGGCGGCCGTGGAGCTCTTCGAGCGCTACGGCTATGAGAAGACCACGCTGGAGGACATCGTGGGACGCACAGGCAAGACCAAGACCTCCGTGTACTACTATTTTGACGGCAAATCGGCCATTCTCCGGGAGGTCCTTTCGCGGGAGTTTTCCTCAGTGCAGTCAAAACTGATCGAAATCTGGTCGAAAAGCCCCGAAAAGGAGCCCTACCGATTCAAGGAATACCTGAAGAACAGGATGACGCTCATCATCGGGATGAGAGTCTATCCGCAGTTCACCGTCAATCAGTATTCTGACTGTGAGAACGGTTTCAGCGACATCGTTCTCAAAGTTCGCGACATCTTCGACAGCTGGGAAAAGGACTATTTCCTCAAAGTCTGCGTCAAGGGAAAAGAACTCGGCGCCCTCAAGGAGGGAGTTGAACCGAAGGCATTCTCCGAGATGCTGCTCTCTTTGCTCAAAGCCATTGAGATACAGCATTTCGTGGCGAAGGACAAGACGGCGGTGCTCTCGACTTACAGCGAGATGATAGACTACCTGATAAACGATAAATGCGAAAAATGCGATGCGTAGTTCCGGGAACGGAACAGGCGGGGCCGTGGATTTGAAATATATTGAAAGTAAAATATTTATGGATATGGAATTTATGAAGAACGGATTACTCCCGGTGCTGCTCGGCGCGGCGCTGATTGCCGGCTGCACGAACGGAGCCGGGAAAAAGGAGGCGGGCGGAGCGCCGGTGAGGGTGAAGGTCGAAAGCGTGAAGTGCGCGGAGTCGTCCTCCGTGAAAACTTATGTCGGGCGTGCTGAAGCGTCGAAAAGCGCGACGCTTCTCTCCCCGTTCCCTTCGAGTCTCGAACAGATTGACGCGAGGGAGGGAAAATCCGTCGGAAAAGGCGGGCGGGTCGCGCTGGTTCATTCCGAGACCGTGGAAAGTTCGCTTTCCTCGGCTGAGGCAACTTTGCGTCAGGCGCAGGACAGCTACGACCGTCTTCAGGCGGTGAAAGACAACGGAAGCGTCCCGACCGTGAAGCTGGTGGAGGTTGAGACTGAACTCGCGAAAGCAGAGGCCGCACTCCGCGCCGCCCGCAAGGCCGAGGACGACTGCTCCGTCAAGGCTCCGTTCGACGGGACTGTCAGCGAGGTCTTCGCCGAAGAGGGCGAGAATCTCACCGTCGGTCAGCCGATTGCGAAAATCGTCGATTTGAACTCGTTGGAAATCAGCATCTCCGTTCCTGAAACCGAAATTGCGTCCTGCTCCATCGGAGCCGTGGCGGAGGTGACGGTGACGGCCCTATCCGACATCCCTGTCCGCGCCCGTGTGGTGCGCAAGGGGGTGGACGCTTCACTCCTGTCCCACAGCTACGAATGTGCGCTCAAACTCGACACCCCGCTTCCCGGACTTATGCCGGGGATGATCTGCAAGACCGTGTTCCGCACGGCGGGGGAGGACATCGGCGAGGTCCCGGTCATCCCGGCTTCCGTCATCCGCACGGACAGGACGGGGCGCTATGTCTGGACTGTCGGTGAGGGGAACCTCGTCGAAAAGAAATATGTCACCGCAGGGGATTTCTCCGGCAAGGGCGTGAAGATTCTTTCCGGACTTTCGGAGGGCGACCTTCTCATCGTCGGGGGCGCGGCGAAAGTCAGCTGCGGGATGAAGGTGGAGACGATTTCGGAGTGATATGGAACAGCACAGGGGATTTGTGTCGAAAATCGTCCGAGGGGCGATGGAACACAAGAACATAGTCATACTTTTCCTTTTCCTGCTCATCGGCGGCGGCATATTCGGGCTGAGCGATATGGACAAGGACGAGTTTCCGACATTCGAAATCAAGCAGGGACTCATCGCCGCAGTCTATCCCGGAGCCGACGTCACCCGGGTCGAGGAGGAAGTCGGGAAACCTCTCGAGAAGCTGCTGTTCTCGATGAAGGAAATCAACCGCAAGAACACCAAGGTCGTGAGCAGGGACGGCATCTGCTACATTTACACCGACATCACGACCTCGGCCGACAAGAAGAACGAGACCTGGTCGAAGATACGCCTCCAGCTGAACTCTTTCAAACAGACTCTGCCCCCGGGCGTGATTGCCATTGCCGTTCTCGATGATTTCAGCGACCTCACTTCGGTTCTCGTGGCCCTCGAATCTTCGGACAAGGGGTATATGGAGATGAAGGAGTATGCTGACGACCTTTCCGACCGCCTCCGCACCATTCCGGAGCTAGCGAGCGTCAAAATCATAGGGACGCAGAGCGAGGAGATAGCGGTGAATGTCGATATGGACCGCCTTGCGGCCTACGGCATATCCCCGACATCGCTCTTGCTTGAATATCAGACCTCTTCTCTGCAGGCTTCCGGGGGCACGTTCTCCACGGACTGGGCCGTCTCTCCGGTGCACGTGGGGAAGACCGTCACCGACGAGCAGGAACTTTCCGACAAGATAATCTGGTCGTCCACGGACGGGCAGTCGCTCCGTCTGAAGGATGTCGCCGCCATAGAAAGACGCGTGAGGGAACCGTCGTCCGCTGTCTCCTACAACGGGAACACCGCCGTCATCCTTTCCATAAGCATGAGTCCGGACAACAACATCGTGGCATTCGGCAAGGATGTGGACCGTGTGCTCGCGGAGTTCATCTCCGACGCTCCGGAGAGTCTCACTGTTTCTCGCATCACCGACCAGCCGAAGGTCGTGGAGGATTCGGTGTGGTCGTTTCTGAGGGATCTGGTCATCTCGATGCTCGTAGTCATCTTCGTGATGCTCCTGCTCTTCCCGATGCGTTCCGCGCTGATCGCCTCGTCCGGGGTTCCGGTCTGCACCGCCGTGGCCATCGCGCTGATGTACTTTTTCGGCATCTGCCTCAACACGGTCTCGCTCGCGGCTCTGATTGTCGTGCTGGGAATGATTGTGGACGACTCCATCATCACGATGGACGGCTATATGGATAAGCTCGGCCGTGGAATGCCGCGTCTGGAGGCGGCGACGGCCAGTGCTCAGGAGCTTTTCTCGCCGATGTTCATGGCGACTTTCGCGATAAGCGCGATGTTCTTCCCGATGACGGGCATCATCACGGGCTATCTCGGGGATTTCGTCAAGACTTTCCCTTGGGTGATCGCGTTCTCTCTGATGACTTCGCTCGCCTATGCGGTGCTTGTCGTGCCGTCGCTTGAAACCCGCTTCATCACCTCTGAGAAAAGTTCCCGGAACAATTTTCTGACGAGGGCGCAGAACAGGATGTTCACCTCTCTCCAGAGGGGCTACGACTACTCCCTGGGCAAATGTTTCCGCCATCCGGCTCTGACCATCTTCTCGGGCGTGGCGGCAATCGCTCTCGGTCTGCTGATGTTCTCGCAGATGAACATCCAGCTTATGCCTATGGCGGCGCGTCCCGTGTTCGCCGTCGAAGTCTGTCTGGACCCTTCCGCCGGGATTGACAGGACAACCCATCTCGCCGACTCCCTTGCCGGGATGCTCCGCGCAGACAGCCGCGTCAGCTCTGTCACCGAGTTCATCGGCACGGGGACTCCGCGTTTCCACTGTACCTACAACCCGATTCTGCCGGGCAAGAATGTCGCGCAGCTCATCGTGAACACCAGGTCAAACAAGGCCACCGAGGAGTTCCTCAATGAATACGGAACTTATTTCGAGAACTATTTCCCCGAAGCCACGGTCCGTGTCAAGCAGATGGACTATCAGGGGGTCGTCGCACCCGTAGAGCTTGAGGTCTATGGGGAAGACTACTATGAAATTCAGGCGGTTGCGGATTCGCTCAAGGCCTATATGACCGGTCTCGACATGCTCAAATGGGTGCATTCCGACGCTGACTGGTTCACTCCGGGGGTATCCCTTGAACTTGACCGCGACGAAGCCACCCGGGTGGGTGTGAACCGCGCCATGATGAACCTTTCGCTTGCCGGGGCCATGAACGGCCTGCAGATCACCTCGATCCGTGAGGGGGACAACGAGATTCCGGTGAACCTCTATTCCGCCAATCTCGACTCTTCCGAGGACTATGGAGACATCTCCAACATCCTCGTCCCCACTGCGGTTCATGGGGTGACGGTTCCTGTCCGCCAAATCGCCACGGTCTCTCCGGAGTGGAATCCGACATCGCTCATCCGCATCGACGGGAAAAGCGTCATTGTGATAGGGGCTGACATGAAGTTCGGGAAAAGCCAGCCGACGGCAATCCGGGCGATAAAGAAATATCTCGCCACGGCCGACATTCCGGAGGGGGTCACCGTGAAATTCGGCGGACTCAACAGCGTGAACGGCTCGGTGGGGCCGGAAATCGCTCTCTCGTTCATCGCGGCGGTGATGATTCTCTTCTTCTTCCTGCTTTTCCATTTCAAGAAGATTTCCCTTGCGCTGCTGACCCTCGTCCTGAGCACGCTCTGCCTTTTCGGCGCGTCCTTCGGCCTGTGGATTTTCGGGCTTGACTTTTCGATGACGGCGGTTCTCGGTCTGATTTCCCTTGTCGGAATCATCGTCCGCAACGGAATCCTTATGTTCGAGCATGCCGAGGAACTGCGTTTCGATCACGGTCTGCCGGTAAGGGAGGCTGCGAAGGAGGCGGGGGAACGCCGAATGCGTCCGATTTTCCTCACTTCCTGCACGACGGCTCTCGGAGTGCTGCCGATGATAATCAGCGGAGACTCGCTCTGGATGCCGATGGGGGTTGTGATCTGTTTCGGGACGCTGCTTTCCGTCATTCTCATAACGCTGATAATGCCGGTTTCGTACTGGCAGATTTTCCGCCGGGCGGACAGGGTGGCGCCGGCCGTCCCGTCTGATGGTGACGGACAGATGGAAGAATAGTTTTGTTTCAAGGAAATATGAAATACAGATATATGAAAGAATATGCAGCCGCTGCGGCCGTTTTCTTCGCTGCGGTTCTGATGTCGGCGGGGCTTGCGGCGCAGACGGCAGAAGGTTCTCTCGCCGCGACAAGGTCGCTGACGCTTGAGGAGTGCCGGCAGCGGGCGTTGGAGAACAATGCCTATGCGAAGAACGCGGCACTTGATGTCCGCGCCGCGCAGCTGCGGAAGCGGGAGGCTTTCTTGGAGTACTTTCCCGGCGTTTCCGCCACCGCGATGGGCTATTGGGCGATGAATCCGCTGATTGAGATGAGCATGAACGGCCTGTTCGAAAACGGCGAGATTCCGGGGACGCTCAAGCCGGTCTTCGACGGCTACGGGATAAAGACAGACTACAGCCTTTTCAAGGAAGGCTGGTCGGCGGGCGTGACCGCGCAGCAGCCTGTTTATGCCGGCGGGAGGATAATTACCGGCAACCGTCTCGCCGCACTTGGCGTCGAGACCGCCGGACTTCAGAAGGAGATCCTCCTCCGCGAGACCCGCGAGACCGTGGACAGCCTCTGGTGGCAGGTCGTCTCGCTTGAAGACAAGCTTGCGACCCTTGAGCATCTCAGCGCCACTCTTGACACGCTCTGCAGCAATGTCCGCTCCGCAGTTTCGTCGGGTCTTGCCGCCGAGACCGACCTGCTCCGCATCGAGCACAGGCGCAGCGAGCTTGCCGCCGGGAAGAAAAAAGTGCGGAGCGGCATCCGTCTCGCCAAAATGAACCTGTTCAATTCCATAGATTTGGATTACAGCCTCATCCCTGCCGCCGCGACGGAGGGGCGCCCATATCTCGATTCAATAGTCCTTGACGGCGGGGACTTCCTGCCGCTCTCTCCAGAGCATTACTGGAAAGACGAAGACGAAATCGTGGACGGGATGCAGGAAACCCGCCTGCTCGCCCTTCGGGAAAAGTCCCGGAGGATGGAAAAGCGGATGGTGGTGGGGGAGGCCCTCCCGCAGATTTCCGTGGGCGCAACGGCCGGCTACTCGAACCTTTACGGCGGGGGCCGCTGCAACACCGTGGCCTTCGCCCTCGTCAAGATTCCGCTATCGGACTTGGGGAAGACCGTCCGCAAGGCGCAGCGTCTTGACACTCAGATTGAAAAGGCGGCCAATGAGCGGGAGTTCCTCGAAAAGCAGCTCCATCTTCAGGTCAGCAAACTATGGCTGGATCTCACCTCTGCCTATGACGACTGGCAGCTTGCAGAAGAAGCTCTCGCACAGTCAAGCCGTCTCTACGAATCCGCGCTTTCCAACTACAAAGCCGGACTCACGCCCCTTCAGGACCTCCTGCAGGCCGAGACAGACTGTCGCGCCGACGCTTCTGCCCGCATAGACGCGCTTATAGCCTACCGCACCGCCATCCTCGCCTACACCGGGAGGTACGAATAAATCAGCGATAGATAGAAAGAAAACAACTTCTTAGTAATCGTTAAAAAATAACTTGAACTTTTTCAGACATATATTCAGTCACTCTACCGCCTTGAAAACAGGTAGAAAACCGGTTCTGAAAAACAGTCCAAATTTTGTAGTTAATTATTTGATTATTAATTAAATATATTTACAAAACTGGAGAAAAATCCGTAACTTGAAAGTAATCCCAAAACTTTCCTAAATGCTTACGAACGCTCCTCCAGAAGTGCTCACAACCCAAAAGAAGTTGTTTATGTCTACGCTCAACGAATACCAGAAGAGACGCTATCTCGGAACTGAGGCCCTTTCCTTCGGCAAACGCGGCGTGGACAAAGTTAGCCAATATTTTAGTGTCAGCAAAAACACGGTATATAGTTCTATTGAAGAGATTGAATCCGGATACGCTCCTGAACGCGGCCGCATCCGCCGTCCCGGAGGAGGACGGAAGTCTGAGCTGGACAGACATCCCGAATGGTTTGACACTCTCAAATTGGTCATCGGTCCACGCACGGCGGGCCTGCCCCAAGACGAAGATGTCATCTGTGTGTCAATGAGTGCACCACAGATTGCCCGTGAGATGGCCAAAGAGGGATGTGTTGTGTCCGAATACTTTGTTAGACAGATGCTTGAGAGAATGGGGTTCCGACACAGGTCTTTCACTAAGGATCTCCCAATGAAGGATGTCAAGGACAGAGACGCACAGTTTCTGAATATCGCGGAAATCAGAGAAAAGGCCACATCTGAAAAGGACTATCCCGCCTCCAGACAAAATATGGCGTAGAGCGGAACGGCTTGCAGATCGTCAATCCGGCCAAAGTTCTTCTTTGAGAACCTTATGGCTTGTGCGGATGAGTACAGTTGCCGGAACTTGTTGAAGCTCACAGATTTCGTTCGGACGGCTTTTTTGACTTCAACGGGAATGACCCCAGTATCGCCTTGAATCACGAAATCCACCTCGCCGACATTCTCATTTTTCCAGTAATAGAGTTTGTGACCGGCGGCGGTCAGGGCCTGGGCGACATAGTTTTCGGTCATTCCGCCCATAAAAGTGTTGTCCACCTCAATCTCGGAAAGCAGAAGCTGAGCCGGCATCCCGGAATGTTGGGTGAGCAGTCCTACGTCGTTCATATAGATTTTGAAGTCTGACGGATCGACATATGCCTTCAGCGGCAGGAATGCTGAATCGACCAGATCGCACTGATATATGAGACCTGCATATTTGAGCCAGTCAAGGGATGCGACGAAAATGGTGGCAGTACCCCCCTTTCTTACTACTTTATATTGAAATTTGAGGTTTTCCTTTGCAAGCTGCGTGGGAATGGAATTGTAGCAGGCACGGATCTTTACGGATTCGCTTTCGCTCGCGTATTGGGTGGTATCCGCCATATAGTCTTTAAGGATGTCCATTTGAGCCTCGGCCGCATCTACAATGCTTCCGGAAGTGGAATATCTCAGGACAGCCTCAGGCATTCCACCGACAACGAGATATTGCCGATAGGCTTCCAGGGCCGCTTTATGGCTGGCTTCCGGCATCGGGGACATATCACGGAAATGCCCCCGTATCTGATCGGCGAGCTCTTCCCGTCCTGTTGCCCAAAGGAATTCCTCCATATCCATCGGGTATAGATCCAGATTCATGACTTTTCCTACGGGATATATGGACTCGTCTTGCTTGATTTTCACTCCCAGAAGGCTTCCGGCTGCGGCGACATAGTACTGCGGTGCCTCTTCACAGAACATCTTCAGAGACATAAGCGCACGTCCGGATTTTTGGACTTCGTCCAAAATTATCAGAGTCTCGTCCGGTTTTATGTTGATTCCGTAGGAGGCTTCTATGGCTTCGATGATTCTTTGCGGCTTCAGATCGCCTTCAAAGGTCTGAACCATCGAGGCGTTCTGCGCCAGATTGACACGGACACAACTCTTGAAATAATTTCGGCCGAACCACTTCTCCAGAATATATGTCTTTCCAACATGTCGCGCTCCGTTAAGAAGAAGCGGTTTCCTGTCGGAGGAAGATTTCCAGTCAATCAGCTGCTGTTCTATTTTGCGTCTCATAAGAACTAAGGAGTTGTTTTCAAGTGCAAACTTATCAAAACTCTATGAAAAAATCAAAATTTTGTGATTATTTCATAGTGTTTCGGTAATGAGGTCACTATGCCCACGGTCTGAACGGACACGTTGATGACCGAAAGGATGAGGTCAAAGACATAGCGGGGCCTGCCGTGTTCCTTAGCGGCTCACCAGAAAAACCACCGTGTTTAGAACACGGGATAGTCCACTTCGGCACGAAGGATTTTTATCTTAGTAAGCGTTAAAAAAATAAGTTGGTAAAGATTTGCGAAGAATTTTTGAGTATAGATTGATTTTTGAAGATGGAGTGTACTGGATGTACACGACTGATGAAAAAAGTAATATAGACCAAAA
>CAVHNN010000057.1:0-9113 GCA_963637465.1 Paludibacteraceae bacterium | reverse complement strand
GAGCTGTATCAGCGTATGACGGCTCTTGATGGTTCAGGAACAAAAGTCAAGTGAGTACTGTCAGCCTCTCTTTCTCCGCAGGGCCAGGGCGAGCAGGAGAATGGCGGCGAGATCCACGCACAGTCCCGTCGGGGAGAAGTCGGAGAAACGCGGTCTGACCTCCGTGTCGAGCGAAGAAGTCAGGCTGAGCCTCGCAGGGAATATATACTTCGGGAGGTCGAAGCCCCCGTCCTCGGGATAATCCCTGCGCAGAGTCTTGACCGTATGGAAGTCCTCCGTGTCGAGAGCCCGGAAATCCTCCCCGTCACCGTCGCTGACCCGCAGCGTGAAGTTGAGCAGATCTCCCACCAGAAGCACGTTCTGCCTGCATACGTCCGCCGTGACATCCGTGCGGATCAGCCTTCTCAGACTGTCGAGGACGTAGAACCTCCCTTCGGCATCGAAGACGTAGGCCAGCGACGCCCTGTTCTCGTTCTCCGTAATGAAGATGTGTCGTATGTCCAGCCCGCCGTTGTCGATACTTTCCACCTTAGGCCTCCCATTGGCAAGCTTGAGGTGAAAGAGCCCTCCTTGCGCATCGGTGAGCATATAGCCCTCGTCGTATGACTTGTGATGGCTCGGATTCCCCGATATGATTCCCGCAGGGAACTTGAACCCCGCTGAATCCAGCGCCTCGTTGAAGCCTCGCTCAAGGGCAGGGTCGCTCCTGTTTGTCGCCATCCTGATTATCTTGACACAGTCCCTGCGGGCGACCAGGGCATATTCCGGATCCTCAAGCTCGAGTCTCGGCGGATCGGACTCCATCAGCATGTGGACATTGGAGGATTCGGCATTGACGTCCTTCGGGGACGAGGAGAAGATGATGTTGTTGCGCTCTATCTCCTCTCCGGTGAACTGCCTGCCGTTGATGGTCTCCGGGGCCTTGTTCCGGCTGTAGAGCACCCTGTGGTAGAAGAACGGCAGGGCGCTGTCGCCGTATTCGCGGCCTTGGGTGTCCGTGAAAACGTAGTCCCGGCCGGACCTGTCCGAGAGCGACACGAAATCGCCGACTATGCAGCTGTAGAGGGTGAAAGGGGTGGAGCGAGACTCCGCCGTGATGATATACCAGAGCCTCGGGGCGAGCCACAAGGTCAGCAGCAACGCAATGAGTGACAAATAAAAGTATCCTGTCTTTTTCATTTTTCCTGTCCTTTTATTGGTTTCCGTCCTTGAATCTTCTCACGCTGAGATGGATCAGCAGCAGCGCGAGGAGTGTCGTCACCACGAAAATCGGCAAAATGCCCCTTTTGTAGGCCATCGACTGGGGTGAGAGATAGAATGAACTCAGCAGGGCGAACGTCAGCACCGTCTCCGCCAGTTTCATCTTCCATCCCGGTTCGAGGCAGACCGCGCCGCCCCAGACATAGGCGCAGAGCCCGGCGCAATACCAGGTCAGAAATGAGAAAAGGATCCTCCACACTATGTCGATGACCAGATAGCGGCTCAGAAACAGGGCCAGTGCCGCAGCCTGCACAAGGAAGAATCCGAGAAGCACGCAAATCCCGTAGCCCTGCATCACGGCGACGGTCTCCGTCTGCGGCAGCGGAAGATGGAGGGTGAGTTTGAGGCATTTCCTGTGGCTCTCCGGGAGGAACTGGGCCGCCGCGAGGACGAGCCCGCAGATTACGGGGAGATATATGAGATTGTCCACCAGGACGGATTTTTTCCCGACCGCGTACCCCCACAGGAAGTCATACCCGTGCAGGGAGGCGTTCTTGGCGAGGGCCAGAAAATCGTACGCCGTGAAGGCGGCGAGCATAAGGGCGAGGCAGGCAATGATCCTGCCTGTCTTGAGCCATTCTTTATAGATAAGAGATTTGAGCATGGTGTCAATATTTTCCGGTAAGACCGATGAATGCGTCTTCGAGGTTCATCTTTTCCGAGCTGAGGCCCGCTGTGCTGATGCCGTCGGCTTCAAGTCTGGCGCGCACTTCGCTCTCCGGGGCGAAGGAATAGAATTCCGTCTTCCCCCTGTACTCCGACGGATTGAGGATGAAGTCCGCCGACGGGAGGGAGGCTGAACCTCCATTGCGGTAGCTGTACTTGACGAGGCTCCCCGTCAGAGTGCTGATTCTGCCGTGGAAAAGGATGTCTCCGTAGTCCATGATGATGCAGTCGTCCACGAGCTTCTCCACATCCTGTATGATGTGCGAGGTCATGAAGACCGTCTTCTCCTCAGACTTGGCATAGTCGCGCAGATACTCTATGAACAGCCTCCTGTAGCCGGGGTCGAGGCCGAGAGAGAAGTCGTCCAGCACGAGCAGGTCCGCGTTCTGCGCCAATATCAGCCCGAGCGCGACCTGGGACTTCTGCCCGTTGCTCATGTTTGAGATTTTCTGCCCCGGGGCCACCTTGAGCCTGGACATGAGCTCGTAGTAGGCATCCCTGTTCCATTTGGGATAGAATCCGGAGTAGAATTTTTCTATCTGGCCGATGGTCATGAACGAATATTGTACATGGCCTTCGAGGAGCAGGGCTATCCTTGCCCTGGTGGCGGGGCTGATGCGCGAGGCGTCTTCCCCGAACACGGTGCAGCGCCCGGAACTTGGCTTGAGGTATCCCATCAGGATGTTGATCGTGGTGGTCTTGCCGGTTCCGTTCTTGCCGAGCAGCCCGGTGATCGTGCCTTTCTCCACGGTGAAATTCAAATCCGAATAAATGCGCCGCCTGCCATAATAATGGGTCAGGTGGTCGCAGACTATGACATTTTCTTTCATTTCGCCTGGGTTTTGGCGGCAAAAATAGCACTTCGTCCCCGGAATGTACAGTCTCCTGCGGCAAAATAACAACAAATGATGATGACCGCCCGGAACAAATCATTTTTTTTAGGGATTGCCCCGGGACGGCGCGAGTAATAATTTTGCCGCCGAATTTCAAAAGAAGTCAATGTCGAGCATATTGTCTATACTTTTCGCCGCCGTCCAGCTGTTCTCCATCTCGGGAATGGTGACGGACAAGTCTGACGGTTCCGCGCTGTCGGCCGCCGCCGTGGTGGTCGAGAAGGATGGCCGCACGGTCGGGTGGAACGTCAGCGGCAGCGACGGGAAATATATTGTGGGCGGACTTCCGGGAGGGAAGTACACGATAAAACTCAGCTATGTCGGATACAAGCCGCTTTCCAGGGATGTCACTCTGAACTCCGACCTGACTCTCTCCTTCGCGCTCGTCCCCGATGCGGAGCTGCTGAGCGAGGTCGTGGTGACGGCGACGGAGAGCAGGGGAGTCACTTCGTCCACCAGGATCGGCGGCGACGCGATAGAACACATCCAACCGTCAAGTTTTGCGGATCTGCTCGAACTGCTGCCGGGAGGAATGGCCAAGGATCCGACCCTCTCAAGTCCGCAGCTCATCAACCTCCGCTCGGCCAATGCCCTCACCAACAGCGACTACGCCACTTCCGCACTCGGCACCCGCTTCATCATAGACGGCCGTCCCGTCAACAATGACGCGAACCTGCAGTCCACTCCGGCCTACAGCAGCTACGGCAGCAGCTACGTGAATTACGGCACCGACATGAGGGAGATCAGCACCGAGGATATCGAAAATGTCGATGTCGTGCGCGGCATAGCGTCCGTCAAGTACGGGGATCTCACGAGCGGACTGGTCAACATAATCAGAAAGCGCGGCGGCAATGACCTGCACGCCCGTTTCAAGTCAGACATGAAGAGCAAGCTTTTCTATCTGGGCAAGGGTTTCGAGCGCGGGGAAGAGGATGACAGGACGACGCTCAACTCAAGCGTCAATTTCCTGGACTCCCGTGCGGATCCGCGCCAGACCAGACAGAACTGGAAACGGCTCACGGCCAGCCTGCGTGCGGGAAGGGACTTCAAGACCGACGCTTTCAAGTGGTCGCTCTCCGCGAGCGCCGACTACACCGGTTCGTTCGACAATCAGAAGTCGGACATGGATCTGGATCTCTCCGAGGGAGGAATGCCCATAGAGACATACAGTTCCACATATAACAAGTTCGCCCTCGGCGGGCGCTTCACTCTCAGACCTCTGGACGGGGGGAGCTTCTTCCGCTCCTGGGAGGGCAACGCCTCCGTAAGTTACGAACACGATGTCATCGACCGCTGGAAGCACGTCTCTTTGGGCAAATCGACCCCCGTCTCCACCTCCCTTGAGACAGGAGAGCACGATGCCCTGATAGTCCCGGCGAAATACGACGCTTCGCTGCAGGTGGACGGAAGACCGTTCTACGCCTTCGTGGGCACGAGCGCGAATTTCGCCCGGGGGATGCACAGTCTCCAGATAGGGGCGGAATGGAATATGGACAAGAACTACGGCGGGGGAACCATCTTTGACAGCTCCAGGCCTTTCTCCACGAGCATGAGCGTCCGTCCCCGTCCGTACAGCATGATACCTGCAACCCATCAGTTCTCCGCTTTCGCGGAGGAGAGCCTTCGGAAGGAGCTGGGGAGATTCTCGGTGGACTGGGTCGTCGGTCTCCGCGCCGAGATGATGGCCGGTGCGGGCAGCGCCTATCAAATCAACATGAAGCCTTATCTTGACCCCCGGACGAATCTGCGGCTCGGCCTCCCGTCGTTTCTCGCGGACGGCAGCAAGCTGGATGTCGGCATATATGGAGGATGGGGGCGGCATACCAAGTTCCCGACCATGGACATGCTCTATCCCGACCCTATTTACGGAGATCTCACCCAGCTCAACTACTGGCCTGTGGAGGAGAATCTGCGGCGTGTCAACATGCTTGTATATAAGGTGGATCCTACCAACTATCAGATAGGGGCGGCAAGCAACGTGAAGTGGGAGGTCGGGGCCGATGCGGACTGGAACGGCTGCACTCTGTCAGTCGACTGGTTCTGCGAGGATATGACTTCTGGTTTCCGATACGCCTATGAGTATCTCCCGGTGCTTTCAAAACGCTATGATACGTCCTCCATAGACAAGTCGGCGCTGACGGGACCCCCGGCCATTGAAGACCTGCCGTACCGGAACGACACCACTCTCACGGCCTACAGCTTCACCACCAACGGCAGCCGCACGCTGAAAAAAGGCGTGGAGTTCTCTTTCGGCTCCAGGAGGATAAAGGCTCTCAACACGAAGATCAGCGCCAGCGGAGCATGGCTGAGGACGGAGTATATGAACAGTCAGCCGGAATATTACAGGCCCAATGTCATGATAGAAGGGAAGGCCTATCCGTATATCGGCGTTTACGAAGAGAACGACGGCAGCTTCTACGATTCTTTGGTCACCAATCTGATGCTCGACACCCAGATTCCGAGCCTCGGCCTGATATTCTCGACCTCCTTCCAGTGCCTGTGGTTCTCCGGACACCGGTCCATGCCGGAGAGCAGATACCCGGTCTCATATATGGACAAGGCCGGCGAGGTTCATCCTTTCGATGCCGGCGCCGCAGAAAAAGACTCGGTCCTCAGACATCTGATAAGGGACTACACATCCTCCCTCTACCAGTACCAGAGAACTCCGTTCTCGATGAACGTGAACCTCAAGCTGAGCAAGAAACTCTACCACGACAAGGTGTCCTGCTCGCTCTATGTCAACAAAATATTTGACGTGACCCCGGACTATTACAGAAACGATGCGCTGGTGCGCAGAAGCGTGACCCCGTATTTCGGGATGGAACTCGATTTCAAGATATGAAACACAAAACACTGCTCATATTGTGCCTGCTGATGCTCCAGTTCGCCTGTTCGTGCGAACGCACGGCGGAAGGGATATACTCCGACGTGACCCTCAACGCCGTGTGCGGAGACATGCGTCTGGTGTCTGTCCGCGTGGACAACTCCGTGACGGGCAATTTCTTCCGGAACCTCAATACCGGGGAAGAATATGACTATCCTCTCTTCGTCAATGGAGAATGTATGCTGCGCGTGCTCAAAGGAGTCTATATCTTCGCCTTCGACGGCACGGCCACGCTGCCTGACGGCACGACCCGCAGGGTAAGGTGCTATGAGCATCGTTCTCCCAACAATTCGGTCAATATCCTCGATGACGAGGTGGAACTCACTTTTGACTTGCTGGCGCTATGAGCATGAGAAGATTCGCCGTCATCATGGTTCCGCTTCTCGCCTGCTCGCTCGTGCAGGCGCAGGACGCCGCTTCCGTCAATCTCAGGACGCAGAAGCGGAATGACCCTTATCTGGCTGTCGGGAGCCGCCCGGCATCCGGGTTCGTACCTGCGGCGGCTCTGCTCTCCGCATATCCGTCCTATTCTTCGGCGGCCGCATCGTTCGACCTGCGTGAAGAGGGCGGGGGAGCGCTTGCTCCCGAGGAGGGCGACGCGCTGCGCCAGGGGAGGTTCGATGCCGGCTCTTTCCTCCGTCTGGATGGCGGCTCCGCCGTGGACGGAGGCGTGAGCTATCGGCGCTCGGAGAAGCGCAACGTGGTTCTCAATGAGACGGCCGACTATGAGCTGCTCCAGCCCTATGTGCTGATAGACACCCTCGGAGGGGATATGCAGCACGAACAGTACGCTTTCCGGGGTGCGTGGATGCGCCGCAGCGGCAATCTGCTGTATTCGGCGGGCGGGAGCTACAAGGCAGTGCACGAGTATCGCTGCGTGGATCCGCGTCCGAGAAACATCTCTTCCGACCTGAAGGCGGGCTTTTCGCTCGGCACTCTTCTTCCCGGAGCTTCTCTCCTGTTCTACGCCGGCTACCGCAAATATTCTCAGACGCAGAACGTTACTTTTGTCAGCAATGTCGGGGCTAACACGACGCTCTTCCACTCTACCGGGCTCGGCTCCGACTATTACAGATTCCGCAGCACCGGAATCTTCGCCGCCACGCGCTATGCCGGTCATGGCTTTGAGGCGGGTCTTGTGGGAATCGGGCTTTCCGGCCGCCTTCAGGCAGGGCTTTCTTATAATAGGCTCGGCATAACACGGCATCTTTCCAATCAGAACGAAGCTCCTCTGAGTCTGTTGCATACGGGCGATTTGCGCTCCTTTGTCTCATACCGAATCTCGGAGAGTGCGGCCCTTGAGGCGGATGTGGAGTATGAGCGCCGCAGCGGAGAAGAAAACGTGATTGACTGTGCCGCTTCCGGGATCTATGATGATATCCTCTCTTTGCCGATATATTCCCGCGACAGGCTGAACGTCTCGCTCGGTGCCGTCTGCCGCACTAAGACGGGGGATGCTGCTCTCTGGTATCTGGCTCCGTCCCTGGACTGGCTGCTCTCGTCCGAGAATTACCTGTACCCGGCCTCGAATATGGACTGCTCCATATTGTCGGGGCGTCTTTCCGGAGGCCTTTCAAAAATCAAGGGGCCGTATCTCTATGATTTCGGGGCCGTTGTCGGCTATGGCGGCAGTCTCTATGAGAGTTGCAGCCTCAATGCGGGAGAGGATAAGATCAGGGAGGCTTATTACGCGAAGTTCGCGAGGCTGAACGCCAACTGCTTTCGGGGCGGCCTGCGGGCCTTCGTCCAGCGGGAGGTCAGCCCCTCCGTAGCCGTGTTCGCCCGGCTCACCATTGGAGGGATGCTCTATGGGGAAGCCTCAAAGCTCCTTAGAACAAGCATATCGATAGGAATATCTTATTAATAGTTTTAGTAGTATGAAAAAGTATTTTATCATTCCTCTGGCCGCCCTTGTGCTGGCGGCCTGCGAGAAGGAGACGGCACCGACACTTTCCGTTGATCCGGCAAGTCTCGAGTTTACCTCTGAAGGCGGAAGCAAGACCGTGATGGTGCAGACCAATACGGACTGGACTCTGACCGTCGACGGAGCCGATTGGTACACGGTCAGTCCATCGGAAGGATACGGGGACACGGAAGTCACCGTCACCCTCGGCAATTACACCGACGCCGCCTTCAGGTCGGCGCAGATCAAGTTCGAGGCCGGCGGACTCGTGGCTCCTCTCGCGATTCTGCAGGATCGTCCGGCGACTCCGGACAAGCCTGAAGAGCTGAGCTGTTCCGTGAGGGCTTTCGCCCAGGACTACACGATCCCGGCGCCGCAGGGCTTCACCTACAAGACGGTCATCGACGGAGAGGGAGTCAGCCTGGTGTCCAGCGACAGCGAGAACATCGTGCTGCATTTTGAGGCCAACAAGACCGATGCCTACAAGGTCGCCACGGTCACAGTCCTCACCACCGATGATATCGAGCTTGAGAAGGTGACGCTCAATCAGAGCTGGAGAAACATCGAGCCGGGCGAGCTTGTCCTTGAGGAGATCTTCTTCTCCGGGTTCACGATACCCGAATCCAACCGCTCCGATTCCATGGACGGAGACCAGTACTTCAAGCTCACCAACACGACCGGCGAGACCCTCTATGCTGACGGAGTGATCATCGCTCTCTCCGAGACATACTCCCAGGTTTCCTCCACCGGAGCTTACTGGGCCTATCCTGAGCTAACTGACGGAATCGGCGTAAGCACGATCTATGCAATCCCGGGCAAGGGGACGGATGTCGCCATAGAAGCCGGGAAGTCGATAGTCCTCGCTCTCTCCGCGCAGAACTTCAGTGCCGAGAACGGGGCCGGCTGCGATCTGAGCATCGCCGATTTCGAGTTCTACGATGCCGGCAGTGAATATTATCCCGACACCGACAATCCTGACGTGCCGAACCTTGAAAACTGGTTCAAGTCTTCATGGAGCATAACTTCCCTGCACGACCGCGGATACGAGAGCTACGCCATCGCGCTCCCTCCGGCAGGCACCACAGCGGAGTCCTTCATGGCGGAGCATCCTTGGGAGGGCAAGAAAGTGATGGATTTCAACGGATACCATTTTGAGAAGGATATCACCGGAGCCTATGTCATCCCTAACGGATGGGTGCTCGACGCGGTCAACGGCGCCGTCACGGAGGGACTCGGCACGCTTGCATTCAACGCCGTGGTCGATGCCGGCTACACCAACGTCTCCACGATCGACAAGGATCCGGAGCGCTATGGCAAGTCCGTCCTCCGTAAGCGCGATTCCGACGGCAAGATAGTGGATACCAACAACTCCACCAACGACTTCACCGTCAGCGTTCCCCCGACCCTGAAGAAGTAAGTAATCCTTGCCCCGTCACTTGGAATCATCGTCAGAGATGGCGTTCTCCGGTGGCGGGGCGTTGATTTACTCCGAAGATTTAGAAGCTGT
>CAVHNN010000056.1:0-9278 GCA_963637465.1 Paludibacteraceae bacterium | reverse complement strand
AATATAAATATTAATAAAACAGATAAAAACAAGCAGTTATATAAAAATAAAAAAGAACCTGTTTCTAAAGAAACAGAAAAGAAAAAAGAAAAAAACGAGTACGCCCCCTCGGTGTTCCTCACGGAGGCGGAGTACCGGAAGCTCGCCGACGAGGTGAAGGACGACATCGGCGGCCTGCTGGAGTTCTACTCCAACTACAAGATAGACAAGAACTACAAGAACAAGTCCGATTACCTCTCGATAAGGCGGTGGGGGATATCCGGGTACTACGAGAACCGGGCGAAGGCGGAGAAGGCCAGAAAGGGCAGCCCGAACGACGAGGCCACGTCCAACCTGTTAAAGCAGCTCCGGGAGGAACACGACCGGGGGATAAAGAAGGAGATGGAGGAGAGGGAGCGCAGGCGCAGGGCGGAGGAGGAACTGGAGAAGAGGATTCCGACGATGTCCGAATACGAGAAGCTCTACCACGAATACCGCAAGCTGGGGTTTGACCATTGGGACGCGCAGCTCCAGACGGACAACACGTTCATCGCGCCGGGCAGGAAAGAGAAAGCGAAAAACACACCGTGGCAGGAATCGGAGCTCAATTTCATCAGGGAGGGGTTCAAGAAATGACGACGGAAGAGATACTCGAATCGATAAAGTCGGCGCGGTTCTGCGATATCGGGCTGGAAGAGAGAGAGGGGATGCTCCGCAGGGAAATAGAGACCCTCTACGCAATGAAAACAATCCCCCTCGAAGGGGAGGCGAACAACATCGACCTCGCCGTGAGGACGCTGGAATCCAAGCTGCGGAACGCCTATCCCTTCCTGACCATAGGGGAGGTCTCCCTCGCCCTCAAGGCGGGGGTCGCCGGGGAGTTCGGCAAGGATACGAGGATAAGCGCCGTGAACGTGATATGCTGGGTGAGCTCCTACGTCGGCTCCAACGCAAGGAAGGACGCGGCGGCTGAGCTAGAGAGGAAGCGCAGGCAGAGGGATTGGTGGAACAGGCAGACGCAGGCGGAGCTCCCGGAGATAAAGGCCGCGAAGAACGAAGAGTTCAGACGGCGGGAGCCTGCAAACGCCTGGGGCCAGTTCAAGGCCGACCCGGACTACGACATCATCCTCTCGGGTTACGGAGAAGCCCTGTACAGGGCGCTGCGCTCCTTCGGGAAGATGGGGAACGTGAAGCCCGAGACGATGCAGCTCTGCAAGGAGAGAGCGAGACTGAGATACCGCAAATCGCACGATGACAAATGGACGTCCGCTCTGGAGTCGTCGGACGGCTTCCTGCGGAATCTTCACACCGAGCTTGTGCTTGCGTATTTCAGAGGCCTTCGGGCCGCAGGAATGGAACTAAATTTATAGAAAAATAAAAAATTATGGCTATCAACAAGGTTATACTCATCGGGAACGTGGGGGGCGCACCCACCACGCGGGATTTCAACGGCGGCAAGATGGTGACGTTCTCCCTCGCCACCACCGACAACTACAAGACGAAAGACGGGGAGAAGAAGTCGCAGACGGAGTGGCATTCCGTGGTGTGCTACGGCAAAATCGCGGAGTTCGTGGCGGGGTACGTCACGAAAGGGTCGCAGGTGTTCGTGGACGGGCGAATCCACTACACGAAGGGCGAGGAGAGAACTTTCACGGACATCGTGGCGAACAGCGTCCAGTTCGTCGGCAGCAAGCCGAAGAATGACGAAAAAGCTGACGACCTTCCTTTCGAATGATTCTCAATCTGGGCAATCCGTTCGAGGCGCAGAAGGCCTCCGAGTACCTTGACAGGCTCGCATCGAAGCAGTGCTGGTGCGAGCTCAGGGAACTCAAGCCGAAGCGCAGCAACAGGCAGAACGCCTACTTGCACGTCCTTCTGGGGTATTTCGCGGCGATGTACGGGTGCAGCCTGGAGGAAGCCAAGATAGACTTCTACAAGCGCACCTGCAACCGCGAACTCTTCGAGGTCGAGGTGACGAACAGGAAAGGAAAGACGGTGAAGACGCTGAGGAGTTCCGCCACCCTGGACAGCAGGGAGATGACGCTCTCGATAGAGAGGTTCAGAAACTGGTCGTCGGCGGTGGCGGAGATTTACCTCCCGAGCCCGGACGAGGAGCAGTTCCTCGCCTACTGCCGCCAGCAGATGGAAGCCAATCAGGAATTCGTGTGATGTATTATCTGAAAAAGAAGAAAAAGACAATCCCGAAAGGGCCTGCGAAGAAGTCCGTCTCCGCTCTGGTGAAGAAGCTCGACCGGGTGTTCTCGGAGTACATACGGCTCCGGGACTCCAAGCCCTACGGGCACAGGTATTTCAAGTGCATCTCCTGCGGAACGGTGAAGCCTTTCGAGCAGATGGACTGCGGCCACTTCATCGGGCGCACCCATATGGCCACAAGGTTCGACGAGAAGAACTGTAACGGCGAGTGTAAAAATTGTAACAGGTTCAGCGCCGACCACATCATCTACTACCAGAGGAATCTCGTGCGGAAGTACGGGCAGGAGACCGTGGACATGCTGATTGCGAGGGGGAAGGGGACGAAGAAATGGACGGCCTGGGAGCTGGAGATACTCATAGTCCACTACACGGACGAAGTCAAAAGGATGAAGAATGGAGATTAGGGACTACATATCGAGGATTAGGGAGATAGGGAAGATGCGGGAGGAGCTGGCGGCGGAGGAGCGAACCCTGTCGAAGCCTGAGCTGACCGACCTTTCGCGGCTCGGGGAGGTCTGCGGCTACTGCCGGGAGGCCTGCGCGGAACTGCGGGGAACGCGGCGGAGCGACATCCGCAGGCTGGTGATATTCGTGGCGGTGTACCTCTACTCCCCCGCCTCATTGTCGGGCAGGAAGATGATTCGCGGGTTGAGGAATCTTCTCGCGGAGGAGTTCGGCGTGTCCCCGGAGTGCATATCGTATTACGTGCGGAACATTATGTTCCTCTACGACCATTACCCGGATTTCAGGGGAGACACGGACAGGGTCTTCGCGAAGGTTATGCGGAGTCTCAAAGAAAGTAAATAATATCTATTGTTTTTTAATTCTCCATTCACTATATTTGCGGTTGAGAACCAAAGTTTTTTACATCCCTTATATGGTAAAGGATGAGTGTTCATTCGACGCAAGATATTGATTATCTTGCAGGCGGTATTCGGGTGATGCCGGCTCCCGCCGCAATGGCGATAATGCCAGAAAACTTTTAATTTTATTGTTTTATGAGTTACGAAGAGGTATTGGCCCAAGCCCGAAAGAAGTTCTTTGAAAAGTATCCGGATTGTCCGGTATCCGAGCCCGTCAAGTGTCTGAACCTTATAATGAAGAGGGAGTTCGCGGAGGCCATCGTCCGGGGGGAGAAGAAAGTCGAATACAGGGCCTACTCGAAGCACTATGCGGACAGGCTCTACGACAAGGACATCCTCGAATACGGCACGAAGATAGAAGAGGCGGATTTGGATGACTACACGGACTTCGCCCGTCCCATCAGGGTCGTCGAGAAGATTCACTTCCATCCGTACAACAACTCGTGGTGGCTTGACGTGGAGTGCGTGGCGAACGACATAGCCGCGCCCTGCAAGGTCGACGTGGACTTCCTTGAGGAGCAGTTCGGGGACACCGAGCTGAAGGGGATGCAGCAGGAGTTCGACCGCCAGAAGGGGGAGACCAACAGGCCGATATTCTTCTACTTCGCCATCGGCAAGATACTGGACACCAACTTGAAATAGAATGTGGCAGGTATCAATCCTGCCGGGTTTTATGAGTGTTTAACCTTAAAGCAGGTAGGATTATGCCGACATCAGAGATTTTTCGTATCGGTTCGGATGGCAGCGAGACTTACGCGGGCTACGCGAAGTTCGACAGCGAGGGCAATTATCTGGGCTCCTTCGGCGGCAACGGGCGCACCCGTGCGGGGCGCACCACGAACGCCTCCGAGGTTCAGAGGGCCATCAGGACATCCGGGGCGAGACAGGCGGCACGCACTCCGAGAGTGCTGCGGTAGCTGAAAACCCGAGGGGAGAGGGGTTCCTTTCCCCTTTTTTTGATTATGTTAGAGAGAGCGAAAGAGATAGTGGACATCGTCTCGAAGGAGACGGACTCGGTGGTGCTTTTCCACTCGTTGAGCGGGAAGGACTCCATCGCGCTTCTTGACCTGCTGCATCCGAAGTTCAAGCGGATAGTGTGCGTGTATATGTATCTCGTCCCGAACCTCGGACACATCACGGAATACTACCGCTGGGCGATGGGCAGATACCCGGGGACGGAGTTCGTGCAGGTTCCCCACTACGGCCTGTATTCCTACATCAAGGCCGGGTATATGGGGATAGAGAAGAACGAGAAGCAGAAGCAGTGGACGCTCTCGGAGATTGCCGACAAGGTCAAGGAGCGGTACGGGATAGAGTGGAGCGCAAACGGCTTCAAGCAGTCGGACAGCCTCAACCGGCGGCTGATGCTCCGTTCCTACGCGGACGGCAAGGAGGCGATAAGCTGGAAGACGAAGAAGTTCTACCCCCTCTCCACCTACAAGAACTCGGATATTCTCCGCTACATACGGGAGAACGGGCTGAAGGAGCCGGAGACCTACGGAGGCAGGGGGCAGAGCTGCGGGGCGAGCATCGGCAGCGTGGAATACCTCTCCTACCTCAAGGCGAACTACCCCGATGACTTGGAGAGGATCTATTCGGTGTTCCCCCAGACGAGGATAGTGTTAATCGACAAGCGTTTCAGAGATGAAGGGAATAAACCAGAGTGAGACAGTCACGGTCAGGCGGAGCGAAATCCATCTGAACCCGTACAACCCGAAAAGGCACACGGATTCCGAAATCAAGAGGCAGCTCCAGAACCTCAGGAAGAACGGCTACCTCGGCGGCATAGTGTTCAACAGGGAGACGGGCAACCTGCTCGACGGGCATCGCCGGATCCAGGCGCTCGACCTCCACTACAAATACGACGGCACGAACGACTACGAGGTGAAGGTGGAGGCCGTGAACTTCGACCGGAAGACCGAGCTGAACCAGTTGACCTATATGGCGCTCGGGAACACGAAGGCCGACTACAACCTCATCGCGAAGTATGCCCCGGACATCGACCCGAAGGACGCGGGGATAAGCGAGGACGACTACGCGAGGATAATGGCCCTTTCCGCTCCCCCGGAGCAGCCGGATATGCCCGACTTCGCGGACGACTTCATCCGCCCGAGGACAGACCTCTCCGAGGATATGGAGACGAACGACGACATCGTGGAACGCCACGCCTCCAAGCCGAAGATGACCCCGGAGCAGGTCAAGGGCGAGAAGCAGCACTGCGACGACGTGGCGAGCAGCAGGCACGGCACTCAAGACCTCTACGTGTTCCTCTCCTTCGAGAACGAGGAGAACAAGCTCGCCTTCTGCGAACTGATGGGCTACAGGCCGACCAACTCGATGCTCGTCAGAGGCGAGGAAGTTCTGAATATGATAAAATGAACCCGGAGATAATCAAGTCGGGGGGACAGGCGGAGGCTCTAAAGATGTTCGAAGATGCCGGCTACCGCATCTAATTCTTTACTTGAAAAACACAAGTAAAACCACCTATTACACAATCACTTAAAACTTGCTATCTTTCCGATGATTATGGGAGAGACAGCAAAAAACAAGTATTCCTATGAGCGCCTGTCCAAAGACAGGGGCTGTTCCCGCTAAAACGAAAAAATTTAATATCACATCTTTATGGCAACGAAAAAAACAAGGTCAAACAGAGACCGACCGAATGCGACAGTCTTCCGCATAGCGGTCAGGGAGCTGGGTGGCAACCTCACGAAAGTGGCGGAACGTTTCGGGGTCAACAGATGCACCATATACAAGTGGCGCGACGACGACCCGGAGTTCATGAGCGCAATCCGGGACGAGAGACTGAGGCTCTTCGACGAATGTCTCGCAACCTCAAGGGTGGTGGGACTGGGAATCCCGAAGTACGACTACGACTATGACATCAACGGAGAGCCGATATGCGACGAACTCGGCAGGCCCGTCAAGCGGATGGTTGGGTGGTCAGTCCCCCCGGACACGAATATGCTCCGGCATTTCCTGCTCACCTACGGCAAATACGACAAGATAGGCTACGAGGACGATGACGCGGGCGTTCCTGCGGCGAAAGAGGGAGTGGACATCAAGAACTGGCTGGAACTGCGAAACGAGGGAAAGGAATGATTCGAATCCACGACGTCTACAGGCCGCTGTACACCGACACGGGGCATCCGATAATCCTGATTACCGGAGGGCGGGCCTCGGGGAAGTCCACGGCGGTGTCCACCTTCATAAACGACCTCACCTTCGAATACAACAGAAGTTTAAGGAAGGCGCACAACATCCTCTTCACCCGGTACACAATGGTGAGTGCGGGGATTTCCATCATCCCGGAGGTGGTGGACAAGATAAACATCGACGGACTGGGAGACTACTTCAAGCAGACGAAGACGGAGATACTGAACAGGATGACCGGGGCGAAGATACTCTTCCGGGGAATCAACACCTCGTCCGGCAACCAGACGGCCAAGCTCAAGTCCATTGCCGGTGTGACGACATTCGTGGTGGACGAGGCGGAGGAGTTCACGAGCTATGACGACTTCGAGAAGATATTCCTCTCGATGCGCCAGAAGGGGCTGCAGATCCGCGCCATAATCATAATGAACCCGACGGACAGCAACCACTGGGTATATCAGAAGTACATCAAGGACACGCACAGGATTGTGGAGTACGACGGTGTTCCCGTACAGATTTCCACCCATCCCGACGTGCTGCACATCCACACCTCCTATCTCGACAACCTCGACTTCCTCTCCGAGACCTTCATAGAGAGCGTGAGGAGGATGAAGGAGGAAGACCCGGAGAGATACGCGCATATCGTGATGGGCAGGTGGTCGGACGTGGCGGAGGGGGCGGTGTTCAAGAACGTGGGCGTGGTGGACGAGTTCCCGTCCTACGCGAAGAAGGTGGCCCGGGCGGTGGACTTCGGATACACCCACGACCCTACCGGCATAGTCAGGTGCGGGATAGTGGACAACAGGCTCTACATAGATGAACTCTGCTACCGGACGCATATGACCTCCGGGGATTTGATTCGGGAGTTCCGCGAGGAGGAGGAGAGGGAGGAGGACGGCTTCATCTATTCGGAGAGCGCAGACCCGAGGCTGATAGACGAGATAGCTCTGGGAGGGCAGGTGATATTCCCCGTCCAGAAAGGCCCCGGGTCGGTAAAGGCCGGGCTGAGCAAGATGCTCGATATGGATGTCTTCATCACGAGGAGGTCTCTCAACCTCCAGGAGGAACTGAGGAACTACACCTGGGCGAAGGACAAGGACGGGAACTTCATCAACGAGCCGATAGACGCGTACAACCACCTCATCGACGCGGCGAGGTACTATGTGCTTGCCGTACTTCTGGGGAAGGTTCAGAGGGCGTCGGGCATTTCAAAGGACGATTTCGGAATACTTTAGGATATGGAGAATTACCTCATACAGTTGCAGACGCTGTTCAAGAACAAGGTTCTGAACGCGGTGGGGGCGGAGCGGGACTTCCTCACCCTGCTCAACGACGGGGACGTGACGAAGGCGTTGGAGATGATGCAGGACCGCAGCGAGGACGTGGACAACGCGATACAGGAATACCACCCGCAGACGCACAGGGTGATGCACCGCAGGGACAAGCCCCGGAAAGGGGATGAACCCTACATAACGGAGAAACTGCCGAGAGCGAGGCAGAGGTACATCAACGAGGTGGAGCTCTTCTTTCTTCTGGGGAAGCCCGTGGACTTCCGGCTGGCGTCGGAGGGCACGGACGATGAGTTCCGGCTCTTCAACGAGTTCGTCGACGCGAACAGGATGCACAGCCTCCACAGGCAGTGGAAAAGGCTCGCGGGGGCGGAGACCGAAGCCGCGACGGTGTTCCATCTCTACTCCGACAACGGCGACATCGCCTGCAAGCCTTTCGTGGCGTGCAGGAGCACCGGATACGACATAAGGCCGCTCTTCGACCAGTACGGCAATATGCTGGCCTTCGCCTACGGATACAAGGCGAGGAGAGGGGCGAAGACCGTCCAGAGATGGGAGTTCCTCACGCCGTCGGTGAACTTCGAGTGCGAGAAGGGCGATATGGGCTGGAAGGTGGTCCCGAGGGAGAACCTCACGGGGAAAATCAACGCCATCTACGCCAGGCAGCCGAAGGCGTGGGACGGGGTGGAACAGCGCATCGACAGGGAGGAGATGTCGGACTCCAAGACCGCCGACACCAACAACTACTTCGCCGACCCGGTGGCATACGCCACTGCCGATGTCGTACAGCTGATGGGGAAAGACCGCGAGAGGATAGGGCGGCTCATCCAGTACACCGGGGACAAGTCGCGGTTCGGATACATAGAGCCGCCGCAGAACTCCGCGTCGCGGGCGTCGGAGATGCAGGCCCTGAAGGAATCCATCCTCTTCGACTCCTTCACCCCGGATTTGTCCTACGACTCCATCAAGGGCCTCGGTTCGCTTTCGGGGGAGGCCATAAAGAACTCCCTCGTCCTTGGGTTCATCAAGCGGGCCAACAGGATGGAGATTTACGGCGAGCTGCTCGACCGCGAGGTGAACGTGATAAAGGCCATCCTGCAAGTCCAGCACCCGGAGATGCACTTCGGGGCGCTGCGCATAGAGACGGTGTTCCAGTCCCCTTTCGACGACTTCACGGACGAATCGAACACGGTCTCCCTCTACAAGGCCGGGCTTATGTCTCTGGACAGCGCGGTGCGAAGCCTCAACTATTCCGAGAATCCGGACGAGGAGGTCGCGAAGATACAGGGGCAAAGCAATTGAGAAAGAGGCGAGGGTTATTCCTTCGCCTTTTCCGTCTCAAAGATAATCGGCTTCCCGCAGTGCGGACATATTATGGTCGCCTGTGCGGAATCCTCTTTCAGTACATCGGTGATGCTCACGCCGAGGGCGCGGGTTATGTCGTAGAGCCGGCTGATGCTCACGCCGAGCCTGCCGGACGCTATGCCGTTGACATACTGCACCGTCACGCCGAGCCGCTCCGCGAGTTCTTTCTGACGGATGCCTTTGGCCTTCATTATCTCTTTCAGTCTTATCTGATACATATGGGAATAATATTTATTGACAAAGATAGGATGTCTCTATATATGGTATTGATGAAAATCAATAAAATAATTTTACAAAAGTATTGTTTATTAAATATAATGTATTAACTTTGCGGTACGAAAGGTTAATAGAAAATATTGTTATGACACGAGAACAAGAAATCGAGACATTGAAGTCCCTCAAGGGGGACACCTAT
>CAVHNN010000055.1:0-9319 GCA_963637465.1 Paludibacteraceae bacterium | reverse complement strand
CTGTAAATATGTCCTGCTCTCCGGGTCGTTCCAAAGGAAATGAAGGTCATAGAAGTGGCGGATCTTTGCCCGTAATTCAGATATGTAATCGGCTGCCAATGAATGACGGATGAGTGAAACAAGTTTCTCCGCAGCCGTTCTGCTCTTGGCGAGTACCTGGATTTCAAATCCCTGCATTCCGAATTTTTCGATGATGTCGTTCCTCCCGGCTTTTTCCAGATAATCTGTGAGAAAACTTTTGATGAACGCTTTCTGATACGGATACGGATTTGCGAAGGACACGATTTCAAGAAGAATCTGACCGGGATTGACGGCACCGGCAACAACGGTGTCTATGGTGACCGGATATCTGTAGAATGCCTTTCTGTATTTGGAATATTTTCTGGTCGCCGGATTCTGGACTTCTTCCAGTCCGGATGACATGGCTTTGGATATCCGTGATATTATGTTCTTCGTCTGATTTTCCGTCCTTTGAGAGTCGCCGGTTATGGCAATGTCTATGTCCTCCGAGAAGCGGAAGCCGAGCTGATAGGCTTTTGACAATGATGTGCCTCCCTTGAATACGGCGACTTCGGATTCCCGGCATTCCGAAAGCAGTTTCAGTGACCTGCATATCCAATAGTCCTTCTCCAGATAGATTTGTTTTATCCCGAGACCTCCTTCGTCCTTTGGTGCGGAGGCCAATTGTATGGCGGCAGCGAATGCGTCCTTATTTTCGTGAAGGTTCATTGATGTTCCAGTTTGATTTGTTGGGTAATACAGACTCTGATATGGGCAGTCTGTATGATGTTACTCCGTTCAAAGATTTGCGTACCACCGCTGTCGGACGGCCTATGTATTCAAGTATGGCTCCGAGCAGTGCGCGGACATAGCTGGTATATGCGAGTGAGAGTTTCTCAAGTTCCCCGGTGCTCTGCGGAGGAAGCGACTGAATCAGTGATGTGATGGCTTTGCAGGCTGCATCCGGGGACACTGCCGGGATTTCGCGTATCAGTTTGATGGCATCAAGAATCCTGAGAAATTCGACATTGTCCTTTGTTATGGGGTTGTCCTGTTTCAGAAAAGATATTTTATATTCTCCTCGCTGCAGGGGTCTCCGATACTTGCCGGAGCCTATCATGATGGCGGATGAAATCTGTGATGTCAATCCCATTGCCGCGAAGGCTTGCGGTCCTGTGATATATCCGATGGTTTCCCCATCCTTTTCAAGGAAATCCTTCACTATTTCGGAACTTACCGGTTTCATTCTTCCGAGCATAGTCTCTTTGGGCTTGTAATACTTGCCCTTCGAGACTTTGCACAGTTCCCCGGAAGCCGTCATCCTGCTCAACGCTTTTGCCAATGCCGGGTCGTTTCCCGGGTCGAATCCGAAGTCCGAGATTGTGAACACGACTCCATCCGGGAAAGAAGCAATCTTCTGTTTTATCTGTTCTCCGATTACCATAGACTGATTTTGATGGCACAAAGATACAAAAGTCAAGTTATTTACGCAAAAAACTTGACAAATCTTTAGAAGGAATACATTTTATTGGCAGGGGAGGCCTTCTCTCTGAATTTTTGAGGCGTGTGCCTATCGCCGACCGGATTTTTATTAAATTTCTCAAGTTTCGCAAGTGATTTAAGCCGTTGCTCCGGCCGTTTCTAGCCGGTCGAAGGCCTGCTTTACCGCTTTGATTTGTTCGTTTTTGTTTATTACGTTCTCAATGATTTCAAACGGATCACAGGATATGAACCCTGCAATGACGTTGATAACTTCTACGATCAGTCCCCATATCCTTTGGGCGACTGAAAGTTCAACAGTCTCGCCGGTCTATGCACTGGCACTTGCCAAGATTAAGCAGGCCCTTCATCTCTTTATGAGCGACATCTACCCATCTTCTGGAGTAAAGCTTGAAAGCCTCCTTGGCGTCAATGCTCATGTCTGTGGATATCAAGGCTTTCCAAGAGCTGTTTCCTCTCCTGTAGAAGAACAGCTAAACACGGAAATTTTCAGGTGAGCTGAAATTCTTTCGGAATTATCAAACTTGACAAGATCCAATGCGTAATTTGTAAAAGAAGTCTTCGGTAAATATTTATCTTATTCGCCGAATATTTTCGGCGAATATCTCGGCTATTCACCGAAAATTTCATAGCTTTGCTGAAAATCTG
The DNA here is from genome assembly GCA_963637465.1 of Paludibacteraceae bacterium. Lineage (GTDB taxonomy): Bacteria > Bacteroidota > Bacteroidia > Bacteroidales > UBA932 > Cryptobacteroides. The sequence goes on along the minus strand of CAVHNN010000055.1, from coordinate 7,171 downwards.
CGAATATGTATCTGCATCAAAGGAAAAACTGGTGGAACTTCAATTTCGACAAAGAGGCGGTTATGAACAGGCTAGGCACAGTCAGGGCTATGCAAGGACAGATGCTCGGCCGTATGACTTCGCTTGGTTTTGATTTTCAGGATGAAGCAATGCTTACCACGATGTCATTGGAACTTGTGCGATCCAGTGAGATTGAGGGTGAGATTCTCAATATGACAGAAGTCCGTTCGTCCATTGCTCGCCGTCTGGGCATTGAGACAGCCGGGCTTGTTTCTACTTCAAGATATGTTGATGGTATAGTCGAGATGCTTATGGATGCGACTCTGCATTATGACGAGCCGCTGTCTGACAATCGTCTTTTCGGGTGGCATAATGTATTGTTCCCGACTGGAAGAAGCGGTCTCTATACCATTGAAGTCGGAAAATATCGCACCGGGGAGATGCAGGTGGTTTCCGGCCCGATGGGACACGAGACAGTTCATTATGAGGCACCTGAGCCAGCACGTGTCCCGGAGGAAATGCACAGGTTCATCAGCTGGGTGAATACAGAGAATGAGATGGATTCTGTCATCAAGGCCGGCATAGCTCACTTATGGTTTGTTTCCATTCACCCCTTTGACGATGGAAACGGGCGCATAACACGAGCCATCACCGATATGTTGCTAGCCCGCAGCGAACATTCATCTAAGCGGTTCTATAGTATGTCAAATGAGATGAAAATAATGCAAAAAGACTATTACAATATGCTGGAAAAGACACAAAAGGGTGATGGCGATATTACCGAATGGCTCTTGTGGTTTCTGGATTGTTTCAGGAAAGCGCTTGCTTCAACAGAAGAAACCCTTTCATCAGTTCTTGCAAAATCTCATTTCTGGGAAAGCCATAAAGATATCACAGTCAATGACAGACAACGTAAGATTATCAATATGCAGTTCGATGGATTTTTCGGCAAGCTGACTTCTGGCAAATGGGCGAAAATCGGGAACTGTTCGACGGACACGGCACTCAATGATATTCGGGATCTTGTAAATAAGGGTATGCTGAAGAAAAATGATGAAGGTGGTCGAAGCACAAACTATTCCTTGGTCATTGAGCCTTCGGACAATGGATAGTCAAAACAACTCCTTATCTGTACAGGTAGGCGACGGCTTCTTCCGAAGGGGCCGTCAGCTCCACGGGCGCTCCTCCTTTGATTTTCGCAGGCCTTCCTATGATCTTACCGCTTGTCGGGTCAATCCAGACGAGTCTGTAGGTCCCCTTGTCGGAACTTAGGTCAAGCCGGACAATACCGTTGAGCGTGTAGGACGCATATCCTGTTCCAGCCTTGCCGGAAGACCAGCCGCCCGCATCCGATGAGAGGGGCTCCATACGGAGAACGTTGGCGAAGAATCCCTTCGCTTCCACGTCCTTGGGAATCTGACAGAGGGAGGCGCCTGCGAGGAAGGCTATCCACGCCGCTCCCTTTTCCCTTCCGGCATTGTAGAGCACGGCCTTGTCGGGATACTTCTCCCGGTATTCCCTCACCGCTCTCCATACGCAATCTCCGTCGGTCTCTCCGCCGTCCATCACGCGCAGATACTGGCGCGGAGCGAGGCTGACTCCGCCCGGGGGAGCATAGATGCCGCCGTCTGTCCTGCAGTGCCACTGGCGGATGTCAATGACATCCACCGCATCGCACAGGCTGCTGTCGGCGAGAATCTCGTCCGTCACGTCCTTGGTGGCGCTGAGCACCAGCTTGACATCCCTTCCGTTCTCCGCCTCCCAGTCCATTATGGTCCGGAGCCAGAACTTCATGAACTCAGCCGGGCCGGTGTATTCCACTCCTATGTGATGGAGCACGTTGGAACCGTTTTCCACGGCTTCAAGGCTCTTGCGGATGTATTTTTCGTGATAGCTGGTCAGCCTTTCGTTGCCGAGGTCGTAGAACTGGCTTGCCATGAAGACCCTCTTGTCGCCCTGCATATAGGTAGGTTCGCTGAATCCGAGTCCGTTGATGTTGTTGGCGTCCCTCCACGGGTAGTCCACCCAGTGCGCCCCTTCCTCGATGATGTTGTGCTGGAGGTAGTGCTCGTGGACGAATGCTATGCCTGTCTGCTCCGCGATTACGGAGAATGCGGCCAGCCTGCTCCAGTACCACTTGTTCCAACGGTCGAGGTCGTAGAGGCTGAGACGGTCGTTCGCCTCGCCTTCTCCGCTTCTTGCGAATGGCTGTTCGTAGAACGGGGCCCACACGTCCGCGTCGGCCCTCATCATCCGCCCGTGGTCGTCGCGCCGCCGTTCATACCACAGGGCGGGAAAGTGCCAGAATGAAGCGTATCCGTCCAGCTCCGCCTTGAGCGAATCAAGGTTGTCGGTGAGCCCGCGGCCTTCGCGTCCCGGAACGAATCTGGTCAGATGCATGCCGGCAGCCTTGACGTCCGACGGTCGGGGCGTGCCCCGCCAGAGGGCCGTGCGCGTGCTGCGGCCGGAGAGATAATGACCGTCGGAGAGGATGCGCCCGCCCTCTATGCTGATGCGGTGCGACTCCGCCTTCTGCGCCTTGGCCGGGTGCGGAGCCGGGACGCTGACCGTGCCTTCGGCATCGGGGATGAGAGGGTATCGGACACAGAGCGTATCTATCCACCGCTCCATGGTCCAGGCGGGTTCCGCCGCCCTGCGGCTGTGGATGGCGGCGAAATCGGCGTCAGTCTTGGAGAAGTCCGGATTAAAATAGATTATCTTGGACAGCTCTTCCGCCGGGGCTTCGCCCTTGCGCTGAATCATCTGACTGAGATAGAAATGTCCCGGGCCCGTCAGTTTGTGCTGGGCGTGCGAACCGTTCCCGTAGGCTTGACCCCGTGAACCGTAGGCCCAGTTGTGCGTCTCCGGAGGGTTGCTGATATGGATTTGCGGAGCGCGGCACATCCAGCAGAGCGAGTTGGCGCTGCTCCACCCGCCTCCCTGAAGGTCGAGTTCGAGATTGGAGAACTTGATGGGCGCATTCTCGACCGTGACCCTGTCGAAGAGCGTGCCGCAGGACCAGCCTCCGAGAGCGCCGCTGAATCCGTGGGAGTTGGCGGCGTAGCACTGGACGAACGCATTCGGGCCGGCCGTGGTCTGTCCGACGCAGAAGTCGTGGTAACCTTGCTCGCTGTAGCAGCGGTTGAACAGCGTCTGCTCCCCGCAGGTGATGAACGCGAGCCGGCGGTAGCCTCCGATTTCGCCTACCGGTTCGAGAGACTTGCACTCTTCGACGCTGACGCGTGAGGCTCCTCTGAGGATTGATACGGCGGAACTCACGAAGTGCCTTGCGTTTACCCGGCGGATCCATCCGTCGCAGGCGTTGTCTACTGATATGGCCAGCCATCTGTGGTCTTCGTCCTTGGACCGTCCCTTTTCGTATTCGGATTCGACGGTGAGGTTTTCCACGGCGAAGTTGCAGATGAGGCCGGGACGTGTGCAGCTTTGGACGACACCGCCGCCCCATCGGCTGTCAAATGACTGAGGGATGGGGACATCTACCGTGATGGCGTCCTCATCGGCGCTGACTATCTCTCTATGGAAATGGAGGTCGAAGTCTCCCGCTTTCCAGGCAGGTATGGAATAGTCCGCGTGGATACCCAGAAGGTCTGCCCCTATAGATTCGATCCACTCCTGCGTGGACGGGCGCGTGATGCGTATTGTCTGCCCGCTCTTCAGGCCGTGTCCCTTCGGGAGAGGGATTCGGCTTGAGCCTGCGGGGAGGTAGTCGCAGGCTATGCGGAGTTCGCCCCCGAGATACTCCGTGCCTTTGCCTCCAATCTTTATGACGGCGTCCCTGCTGATGCCGCATCCTCGGATGACGGTGCCGGGGCCTTGTCCGCGCAGTGCGACGCCGCTGCCATTCAGGGTGATGCTGCCGCCCACCTCGTATATGCCGTCCGTCAGCAGGACCACCGCCCTGAATCCGTCCGGTCCGGCGGGGAGGGAGAGTGCGAAGTCAATTGCGTCCTGTATGACGGAGGTGGCGTCCCCCTCGGGGGGAGTCAGCCTGATGACGGGTATCGTAGAATCCCCGAGCAGATCCGGAATCTGCCTTTCTCCCGCCTTGTATCCGCAGAAAGAGTAGTCCGGGATGCGGTCTCCGTTGGGGTATGGGGTGATTGTAAAAGTGCTGTCCGTGACGGTCAGCGGGTCGAATTCCCGGGCCTGCGCCGCCGTGCAGGCGAGCAGGAGTGCGGTGGCGGATATCAGGATTGTTCTTGACGACATATTCTTGTACCGTTACGCCATCTTCCAGCCGTCTATGGTGCGGGTCATGAGCTTCTGTACGTCACCGCGTTCGATGTCGCGGACGAACTTGACGACGGAGAAATCCCCTTGAATGAGGGACGGGGCGTAGAGCTGGCTGAGGGAGTTCAGGAAGCCGCTCCGCACCTCCTCGTTAGGATAGTCAAGGGTGTAGGTGCGGAAGCGTTCGTCATACCCCGTCAATGTCAGATAACCCGTCTGGTACATAAGGGATATCGGCTCGGGGTTCGCATAGTTCGTCCCGGTCAACGCAACCTCCGGAACTTCGTCCTTGGAGATTTCTTCCAGATTGTAGTTCCCTTTCTTGAGATAGCGCACGAGGAAAGTCGGCGTGCCCGTTTCGAACCAGTACATACGGAATTCATTTGACTTGAACGTGTTCAGCAGGCTGAAAGGATTATAGACCCCTGCCGCCCTATGATGAAAATGATACCCGTCGTACATCGTCTTCAGTTTCCCGTAGCATTCGTCCTTGCTCAGAGAGTTCGCTGCTGCGAGTTCCTCCACGCTACAGTCGAAGTTCGCTTTGAGTTCGGCTTCCGACACTCCGCAGATGTCCGAGGACTGCAAGTCCATCGATATGTCGTCAAGATTGTTCAGCCCGCTGAAAATGCTCATCTTGCCGAGTTTCGTAACTCCCGTGAGGAACGCGAAGCGTATGCACTCGTCCCGCCCCTTGATGACGCTGTAGAAACCCTGGAGCTCGCGGCGGAACTTGTCCGCGAGCTCTTCGTTGTCGATGTTGTCTATGACAGGCTTCTCGTATTCGTCGACGAGGATGACCACCTTGTTGCCGGTCTTCTTGTAGGCTGCGTCAATCACGGCTTTGAACCTCACCGAGAGGTCATCCGACCGGTGCATGACCCCATAAGTCTCCTCCCACTGCACCAGATGCTGGTCAATCGTCGCAACAAGATTCTCGACTTCGGTGTACTTGCTTCCCGTGAAGTCCAGATGCAGGACAGGATGCTGCGTCCAATCCTTTTCGAGACTCTCCATCGCAAGGCCCTTGAACAGCTCCTTACGCCCGCTGAAGTAGGCCTCCATCGTGGAGACGAGAAGGCTCTTGCCGAAGCGGCGCGGACGGCTCAGGAAGTAGTATTTCCCCGTCGACGTCAGCTTGTAAATCTGAGGAGTCTTGTCCACGTAAGCGTATCCGCCTTCGCGGATTTCTGAAAAACTCTGTATTCCAATAGGGTACAACATACGGCTCTTCATTTTCGTCACAGATTCCCCTCCACCGTCACTTTTTCAATTCTGACCTGAAACGTCCCGGAAGGGGCATGCACGTCGACCACGTCTCCGGCCCTGTGCCCCATCAGAGCGGCGCCGATGGGTGATTTGAGCGAAATCTTGCCTTCCTGAAGGTTCATCTCATGAGGGCTCACGACAGTATAAGTCATCCGGACATCCGTCGACAGATTGGTGAACTCCACCCGGCTCAGAAGATTCACCTCCCCCAGAGGGAGTTTGGCCGGGTCGATAACCCGCGAAAATTGCAGGACCTTCTGCAGGAAGCGGATCCGGCTGATGGCCTTTGCCTGAGCCCGTCTCGCCGACCGGTACTCCGCATTCTCGCTGAGATCCCCCTGGGCTCTGGCCTCGCAGAGCTCATCCTTGATTCTCGGATACTCCTCATACATAAGACGATTGAGTTCAGACACTATCTGATCGTGACGTTCTTTTGACAGATATTCCATAACAGGCACAAATATAAGCAATCATCTGAGTTTGTTCCTTTCGAAATGCCGCCTGACACGGGCGAAATAATAGACCACGCCCAGCACGTTGACTGCGGCGGCAATAAGGAATGCGGCGGCATACCCCATATGCTCGGCGATAATCCCGCCGCAAAGGACACCCAAACCCACGCCCGCATCCCACGAGGTCAGTATCGAAGAATTGGCCGTACCCCGCTGCCTGTTCTCCGCAAGGTTGATGAACATTGTCTGGAAAGCCGGATACATATGCCCGTTGCCCAGACCGATGACAAATGCGGCGGCATAATAGGCCGTCTGCGTATGCACGAGAGAAAACAGGACATAGCCGAGAGCCGACACGACGACGCCCATCGATGCGTTACGAGTCACTTTATTGTCCCTGAGGGCGTGCGCTCCCGTCAGGCGGGAAACGATGAGGCCCACGGCAAAAAGCGAGAAGAACAGCCCCGTCCCCTGAGTTATCCCGAGCTGCTGCTTGCCATAAATGGCGACGTAAGTCGAAAGCACGCCGTAACTGAAGGCATAGCAGAGCATGGCCGCAGCCTCCCGCCATCCCTTGAGCAGGAAGAAGCGGTCCAGGGATATTATAGCTTTCTCCGGCACGAAGTCACGGGCGGGCATCTTGATGGTGGCGTCGATGACAAGCCCCGCAAAGGAGAATATGAGAGACAGCCAGAAGAGGGACCGGAAGTCGCCCGAGAAAGCCTGAAGCACATAGATGGCCAGCACGGGGCCCAGCGCGGTGGCGAGATTGTTGCTCAGCCCGTAATATCCTATGCCCTCGCCCCTGCGCGAAGAAGGGAGAACATCGATGGCCACGGTGCTTGCCGCCACGGTAGCCGCTCCGAACGGACCGCCGTGCAATGTCCGGAACAGGGCGAACATGGTCAGCGACCCCGCGACGAGATACCCGGCGAAAAGCGCAAAGAAAACGAAATTGCACACGAGCAGGATGGTTTTCCTTGGGAAGCTGTCCACGAGGAAGCCGCTGAAAGGCCTCGCCGCCAATGTCATGGCGGCATAGCCCGCAAGGACAAGCCCGATCGCGTCCTTCCCCGCCCCGAATTCCTCGCTCAGATACAGGGGCAGCAGGGGAACAATCAGGGTGAAGGAGAAATTGATCAGGAAATTCCCGATCCATATTTTCACATAATTACTGTTCCACAGTTTATCCATTGTGC
>CAVHNN010000054.1:0-9606 GCA_963637465.1 Paludibacteraceae bacterium | reverse complement strand
AATATATCTCCACCTTTCCCTTTATGCCGGAAGGCACAAGAGGGGTGTCAGCGGAAACAAGAGGATAGGACGAGTGCGTGATGCGCTCGTCCTCTTTTAGTGAGGCATCGCCTATCATTCTGTTGTAGAGAGAGTTTGTGACCTCTATCTCAATGGTGTTGCGACCGTCGCGCAGCAGCCGGCCTATTTCGAGCCTCCATGGTGAGCACCATACGGTACCAGCCGGTTTCCCGTTGATTTTGACCGAGGCGATCCAGTTCAGCCCGTTGAATTGAAGGTGGTGCTCCTTTCCGTCAGCTTTCCATTTGAACGAGGTCTTGTAGGTGGCTGTTCCGGAGTAGTATTTGACACTCGGGTCATCGCTGCACGTCCAGTCCTGCAGTTCCTTGACCTTCAATGGACGCGAAGGGCCTTTGAGGGAAGGGTCGAAAGTGATTTCCCACATGCCGTCAAGGGTGGTGGAGACCATGTGTCCGGCTGTGTCGTGGCTGCTTGGCAAAACCGCGTCCGTCGATACTAGAAAGAGTGACCTGTCCGGCTCAAGAGCGAGTGTGAAAACCGTACTGTCCGAAATCAGGGTCGCTTCTCCGTTCAACGGGTCGAGGGCATATACCCGGCTGTAATCGCTGCGCAACGCCACATCCTGGTGGAAATCATCGGAACTATGGTTGTAGATAAAATATACTTCCGCATCTGACAGCTTCCTATGGCTGAAGCGTACGCAGTCATCTATCTTCTTTGCGCTGCTGAAACGCAGGTCGGGCTCGAACGGAGGATTCACTTCTTCGTTGATTCCAAAGGCGAAATGTACCGGCAGCCCCTCCTCCATCCAGCATCTGATGACGGCCGTCTCTTCGGGGGAAAGCTTCACGTTTCTCTGTATTACGAGCATACGGTATTTCATCCCGCTCGGGAAGACCAGCCATCCATCTGATACCGAGGCCGTTCTGAGGGCATCCCAGCCGCTGACGTCGAAGTTGTAGCCTTCCGGGATGAGCGGCAGCAGGTGGGCGAGCGTCTTGAGTGGAGGGTCGTCACCTATATATACAAGGACATCCACCACCGGCTCACCCTTGCGGAGCATCCCGGCACAGCGGGCCTGATAGTCCCAGAACGGGCGGCTGTATGGCCAGATAGTGTTGTTGCGGTTGAGGCAGTACTGCCTGCCGTTGGCGACGTTGCCCGGTATCTGGTCGAGTCTCGGCTGGTAGGCCGAGGCGCAGACCACGAATTCATTGATCTGACTGGCGTATGCGAAGTCGGCGAGCTGCTTGAGCGTGGCGGGGGAGTCGCTGAATTTCGCGTCCGTAAACGCCTCTCCGGAGGCGATGGGCTTGCCGTAGAGATGCGCCGCCGATGCGCAGTCGATGATGTCGTAGCTCCCGTGGATGTCTCTGGCCCAGAATTCTCCCTGGGGCTTCATCACGACGCTCTTGGCAGAGATGTTGTCCGCCCCGAGATTGAGGCCGTTGCCCGTGGCCTGGGCCGTGAACTGCACTCCCGCCTCGCGGCAGAGACTGTCAAGGGTGCCGTAATAGTTCTCTGTAACGGCATCGGCTATAGTCCTTCTCAGGTCGCGGAGGAAACACTCCGTGGAACAGACATCCCCCACGACATGTCCTCTCATCGCCGGAAGGAACGGCATTATGTCATACCCGTTGTGTCTGAGGAAAATCTCTCTGAAGTCCGGGGTCCAGTTCTGCGGCCCTGCCTCGTGGCTGTCCATAGTGACACCGAGAGGCTTGAGTCCAATCCTCGTGAGCGTGTCCAGAATTCGTCCCGCATAGGATTTCCAATGCAGTCTGGCCGCTTTCGGGGACATCTTGTCGCACTCGAGCCCCATCAGATTCTTGCGGCCGTGCTTGATCTTGCCTCCTGTAGATTCAGCAGCGATGCGCATTATGACCCAATGTCCGTCAGGTACGTCCCATTCCAAATGCCCGTCTGCCGACATCATCCGGCTGAGGTCGATGATCTCGGACTTGTCTATGGCTCCTAAGGTGTATGCCGGAGTTGCTCCTGCATCGTGAAACTCCGAGAAGTAGTTGGCCTTTTCTTGCCAGCGGTCAATGCGGACTCCGGATGACAGCCGGACCGATTTCAGCCCGGAAGCTTCGGAAATCCTGAAGTGCCGGGCGGTGACCGGCTCGAATGCGATGGTCCGCTCCGCGCTGCCGGAAGCTCCTCCCGGAGTAGGGAGTTCGCAGATTCGGCAATAATGGACCCCGTCTTCGGAATATTCCAGCACTCCTGCCGGGGACGAGTCAACATAGGACATTCCGTAGAATGATTCGGCCGGTCCGTCAGGGTACTGCATGGCCCCGTTGCGGGACTTGCGGGCTTTGTTAGCCACATATGTGACGGATCTTATGGTGAACGGTTCTCCGTCAAGTTTCAGCTCGGAACTTATATCCTTCTCCTCGGAGAGTTCCACGTCCATCGGGAATGCCAGCACCGCCACGTCCTTGTACCATCCTCTATCATTGGGGCGTGGGAGGCTGAGGCTTACATGTCCGCCTCCCATTACTTTCGTCTCCGAAGAGCAGAGCCTCTGCATTCCGTATTCTTCCGTAATCCATGGGCCTCCGGCGACATAGCCGTTGGATATGTTGATTTCGAAACTGAGTCCAAGCCTCTTTGCTTCCGCAGCGGCGAATTTCAGCATTTCCCACCACTCTTTGCTGAAAGCGTCAAATGCTCCCTCTTCGCTGCCATGTACCTGATCATAATAGACGACTCCGCCGACTCCGGCCTGCCTGTAGGCTTCAAGGTCGGCGGTGATGCCTTCCTTTGTCGTCGGAGTTTCCCCATGGAACCACCATACTTTCGTTCTGGTCGAGTCTTCGGGACTGCGGAATTCCTGATATGCCCGGAGTATCCCGGACTGTGCCTGTGCCATGCCCATAAGGCATAACGACAAGGCAGCTGCAGAGAGTATGGAACGTTTCATATCAGCGGATGAATGTCCGGGAGTCTCTGTCGCAGCTGATGGTCTTGCCGTCGTCGCAGCGGAGCTCCGCCACCTGGATTACGGTGCGGCGCGGGTTGACGCCGTCCTTGCGCTCCTGCTCGGATGCGTGGCAGAAGTAGAATATGTAGGCGCGGCCGTCCCTTACCACCACGTCGCAGTGGTTCCCGGCCGTTTTGTCCGCCTCCCCCTTGCCGGGAGTCTGGAGCAGATTCCCCGGCTGCCTTGTCCAGTGCCGGGCATCATCGCTGCGGTATACAGCGAATCCTTTCCATTCGTCGCAGATCAGCCACCAGCAGCCCTTCCAGAAGAAGGCCTTCGGCCCCTCGCAGTTGCCGATACCCTCCACAAGTCCGTTGTCCGTCCAGTTGTAGAGATCCCTGCTGTCCGCGGATGCGATCAGTTTGCCTCCCGGCTCCTGGTTGTACCACATCCTCCATGTGCCGTCCGGAAGACGGGCCACGTCGGCATCTATCACCTTGTCGGAAATGAGCTTGAGCTCGCTTTGGAACTTCCATCTCACGAGGTCTTCGCTAGTGAGGTGGATTATGTGTCTTGGGTGGTTCCAGTCGGAGAATATCCCCGGCACGTAGGTCAGATACATGTGATATTCTTTTCCGTCATCGACTATCGCCGGCGCCCAGTAGGTGGGGTTCTCGTCCGGGCGGTAGTCAATCTCGGCATCGCGCAGGTACTTCCAGTCGGCGAGGTTGTCCGAGACGGCGATGCCTATCGGGCTGCCGTGCACCCATTCCGCGCCCTTCGTCTCGGGGGCGTTCGCCCTGCGGCTGGTGTAGAACATGTACCATTTGCCGTTGTTACGGTTCCTGATGACCAGAGGGTCTGTCGGAGCGCCGTTGACCGGGTCGGTGTAGAGCGGTTTCGGGGCCGGATTTCCGAAATTGTCCCAGCTGATGCCGGAGGTCTGCAGGTCGCGGACGTTCACGAGCTTGTTGATGAATTTGGTGACGGTGCCGACATGGATGTTCTCCAGCGTCACGCCTTCCACGGGATTGCGGCTGTCGCCCTTGATTTCGTAAACGGCGTCGGCCTGCTCGCACTCCGCCCCGCGCAGGGTGATGTTGCGTATGCGCGTGACGGCGGTCTCGAACGTCGGGACTATGGTGCGCCACTGGTACATCACGTCCGTGTCTATTTCAAACACTCTCTGCATTCTGGTCGCGGAAACGTTCTCCATCGTGATGTTCTCCACGAAGCCTCCGCGGCGGTGGTTGGTCTTGATGTAGAAGAGGCGGAACACGGCGTCGGCGGAGTGGCAGTCGTGCATGTACACGTCCCTCACGCCTCCCGACATCTCGCTTCCTATGCCGAGCAGGCAGTGCCCCCGGATGATGTCACAGTTGCGCACGACAATCTGCTCGGTCGGGGTGGCGAGCCTCCACGCGTCCTGGTTGCGCCCGGCTTTGAGCACCACCGCGTCATCCCCCTGGTCGAAGCGGCAGTTCTCGATGAGCGCGTGGGAGGTCATCTCCACGTCTATGCCGTCGTTGTTGTGCCCGTGGGCGTAGACATCGAGCCCGTGAACCCATGCATCCTTGCAGAGGTAGAGGTGAATCGTCCAGAACGGACTCTCGCGTATGCTGAAATTCTCAAGGCGGACATTGGTGCAGCGGTTGAACTGGATGAGGTGCGGGCGCATGTTGGCCTCTCCCTCCTCCATCCGGCGGTGCTCCACAGGCACTCCGGTGGAACACATCGCGTAGAGCTGCCTCGTGGCCTGGATGTGGGCTTCCGGCCTTGAGAACCAGTTGCGCCAGAAATCCATCTTCGGGGCTATCGTCCCGCTGCCGGCGATGCCGACGTTCTCGCAGCCGTAGGCATATATGAGAGGGGAGTAGTTCATGCACTCAGTGCCCTCCCAGGAGGTCCTCACCGCCGGGAGGTAGAGCTGAGGGTCGTCTTCGAACACGAGCCTTGAACCCTCGCTGAGGTAGAGCAGGCATCCGCTGCTGAAATGTACCGGGCCCGTAAGCCATTCTCCTTCGGGGACGATGACCCTGCCCCCTCCGGCCTTGGAGCAAGCTTGCATGGCCTTGCGGAATGCTTCCGTGGTGGCCTTGACGTTCCCTTGCCGAGCCCCGTAGCGGGTTATGGGGAAATCCTTGGCGGGGAAATCGTGCATCAGCAGAGGTTCGAAGCTGAACGGAGCTTCCGGGGCCGTCACGATGGTCTGGGCTTGCAGGCTCACGGCCGCAAGGAGTGGCAGCAGCGCTGCGGGGAATCTGAATGAGAACTGAGCTTTCATCTGTTTATTTCTGTGGTTATATATTCTTTCAGTTCCGGCCAGCAAAGCTCTTTTGAGCCGCCTTGCGGCCCGGACTTTCCTCCCCGGACGAGGCGGATGAACTGCATTCCGCTGTCAGCGGCCCCCTTGCCGTCCGTGTCGGAGCGGTCTCCGACCATAAGCGCGTCCTGCGGTCTCACTCCCAGCGCCCCGGCCACTTTGATAAAGGATTCTCGGCAGGGCTTGAGACCTCCGAGGGACGCGGCGTCGTAGAGGCCATCAAACAGGGCCGGATCTATGCCGAGGGCGTCGAGCTTCTCGCGGACGAAGCCGTAGTCCGAGAAGACGGCGCTCTTCACTCCCGCTTCCCTCAGGCTCTGGAGCAGGGCTGCGAGCCCCTCCCTCCCTTGGTAGTGCGTCCGGAGAATGTCCGCCATACCGGGCAGATACTCTTCAAGATACCATCTCGGCGGCACCTTTTTGAAAAAAGCCTTCTTGAATGCGGCCTCGCTCCCGAAGGCTCTTCCCGATAGAGACTTGCGGGCACGTCTTTCTCTGAGGAGGCGCAGCAGGGACAGGCGGGACAGTCCCTTCAGCGCGACCCTCCGGTGAAGTCCCGAAGAGTCGTAGAGCGTCCCGTCCAGGTCGAAGATGACCGCCCGGAATGTACGGTCAGAGCTCATTCGGCGGTGAGCTGCTTGAATTTGGCGTGGCGCTTCTCGTCCTGCAGCAGAAGGTTGAGCTTGAACTGCCCGTCCCTCATGCCTTCATCGAGGCAGGCTTTCTTGAACTTCTCGAATGCGTCACACACCAGCCTGTGGGCCTGCGGGACTTCGAGCCTGAAAGACTCGCGCTTGCTCTCGTATTCGATATTCTCCTTCTGGAGGATGGAATCCACCGTGAGGTTCAGCTCTTCCATCTGCTCCTTTGTGACCGAAGGCTCCTCGAATTCATAATAGAAATGGTATCTGGACTCTTCCGGCACTGCGAATCCTATGGAGAACTTCACCTTGAGCCCCGTCCGGGCGGAAGCCTGACTCACCGCGTCGAAGAACTGCTTCTCGTGCAGCTTCTCCCCGGTGATGGAGACTATGCCGTTGATTTTCTGGACCATGAACACCCTCGGGGTGTTGTGGAACTTGGTTCCCACTTCCACAAGGTCGTTCATATTGTACCTGTAAAGTCCGGCGAAAGTGGTCACGTAAGGGCAGTAGCGCCTGCCCTGCTCCAGCTCGTCAAGCTGATAGAAATGCACGGCCTCGCCGCGTTTGGCGGCATCGATGTCCTCCTCCGCAACGAATTCATAGTAATGCATGTGCGGGAAGAGAACCGTGTAGTTCGTATCATCGACGACGAGGCCGAAGCGGCATTCCGAGGAGAAATATCCCAGCTCCTGGTGGAACATGGTCTGTGGGAACGAGTCCTTGAACTTGTCGAGAAAAATCCTCGTGTTGCCGCATTTCCACGTGTCCATCATCTGAAGATCGGGCCACAGGTGCTTGGGAAGCACGCGGCCATGCTTTTCCTTGAGGGAGCGGAGCTCTGCGGCCCGCTCCGGGTTGGGGCTGAGTATGCCGAGCAGCTGTCTGCGGATCTCCGGCTCGATATTCACCTTGTCCGTCAGCGTGCCGAGGTCGATGTCTCTCACGATATCATCGTACCACCTGTCGATGCTGCTCTGCATCTCGACTATGGTGGACGGGTTGGCGGTCGCGATCATGTGGAGATTCTTCTCCATGCTTATCCTGTTGATTACGTAGTATTTGGCCGTGTAGTCGCTTATCGCGTACACACAGTCGGGACAGGCATAGAGGTATTTGATGAACGGCGGCGCGTCGGCCCGGGTGACTCCCGACACCGAACCGTAGAGCGTGCCGTCGGGCGCGTGCCCCTCGACGTCGCGCCCCACTATGGTGAGGAGATTGCCGTAGAGGGCTTTGGGCTTGTTTTTGATGAAGTTGTAGAGCCATACGCGGGTCATCTTCTTGTAGATGTTCCAGATATACGGCCTTGTGAGCGGAATCCACTTGGGTTCGCTGGTGGTTCCAGAGGTGGTGGCGTACATCACCGGCTTTCCCGGGAAGAGCACTCCCTCCTCTCCGTGCTTGTGCCTCTCCACAAGCGGCCTGAGGTCCTCGTAGTCGTTGAGGCCCACGTTCTTCTGCCAGCGCTCCAGCAGCTCCTTGTTGTTCTTTGCAAGCAGGATTTCGCTGAAGCGGTGCTTGCGTCCGTATTCGCTGTTGCGGGCGTAGAAGAGGATTTTGCGGAGGGTCATCGCCGAGGCCTTGGCGGGCCTGCGGGAGGCCAGAACTAGTCTCAGGTATTCAAATCCGCCGCCGATTCCGACGAGGGCCGATGCCAGAACGCCGTTTCTGAAGTAGTGTCCCCTCCGGCTCATTTAATGATTCTCCAGTAGCCTTCTTTGCGTGGCAGGGCCTGCGGGTTCGGTCTTGCGGGGCGGCCGAGCGAAAGGGCTCCGATGCCCATATATTCTTCCGGGATGCCGAGCTCTTTCTGCAGGGCCTTGCCTTCCGGGGTGTCCGACATCTCGCGCTCCCGGTTGATCCAGCAGGAACCGAGCCCGAGCGAATGTGCCGCGAGCATCATGTTGCCGAGGACGAGCGAGCCGTCCTGGACGGAGTTGGGATTGTCTTCCGGGCGCGGCACGAACACGAGCACGATGGTCGGGGCTCCGTAGTACGGGTCCCCCTCAGTGCCCATTATGCGGGCGTTGAGCTCGGAGAGCCTTTTGATGATGTCGGGGTTCTGAACCGCCACGATGAGCGGATCCTGCGCATTATGCCCGGTCGGGGCGTAGGTGCCGGCTTCGAGCACGGCCTGGAGTTCTTCGTCGGAGACCTGCCCGGAAGAGTACTTCCTTATGCTGCGGCGGGTCTTGATCGCGTCTATGACTGCATTGTCCATAATTTTCGAATTTTATGTGAAGCACAAAAATAGTGATAAAAAAGAAGATAAATGCCTATATTTGCTCAAATATGAAAACCACGCTGATGAAAAAGATTTTTCCCCTTATCATTGTCGCCCTCTTGGCGACGCCTGTCTGCCACGCTGAATCGTGGCCCGACGGGACTCCTGTAGAAAAATGGTTCTCTTCCAAGCCTGCCGCCATTCCGGCCGCCCAGGCCCGCAGGTTCGTCATAACCGACTATGGTGCGGTGCGCGACAGCACTCTGCTGCAGACCGCCTCCATCCAGAAAGCCATAGATGCCGCAGCTGCGGCTGAGGGCGGCACCGTGGTCGTTCCGAAGGGAGTGTGGCTCACGAGTTCTCTCTTCTTCAAGTCCGGCACCCACCTTCTGCTTGAGAAGGGGGCCGTGCTGAAAGGGAGCGACGACATCTCCGACTATCCCGTGGCCAAAGTCCACATCGAGGGGGTGATACAACCTTATATAGCGGCTCTTGTCAACGCCTATGACGTGGAAGGGTTCTCTATCAGGGGAGAGGGGGTGATAGACGGCAACGGACTCCGCTACTGGAGGGATTTCTGGACACGCCGCCGCGTCAATCCGGCCTGCACCAACCTGGAGGCCCTCCGTCCGCGCATGATCTACGTCGCGGGGAGCAGGGACATCCTCATCGAGGGCGTGACTCTGCGCAATTCGGGGTTCTGGACGACGCATCTCTATAAGTGCGACTACGTGAGAATCAAGGACGTGACCATCTTCGCCCCTCACTCTCCGGTGGCGGCTCCGAGCTCCGACGCCATTGACGTGGACGCCTGCGACAACGTGCATATCGTCGGCTGCCACATCTCCGTCAATGACGACATCATCGCCATCAAGGGCGGAAAGGGGCCGTGGGCGGACACCGACCCGGACAACGGGGTCAACAACAACATCCTCGTCGAGAAGTGCTGGTTCGGAAAGGGGCCGGGAGTCATCACCTTCGGAAGCGAGTGCGTGGGCGGACGGAACATCATCCTGCGCGACTCCGAGGTGCACGGCGCGACCCGTCTGCTCCAGATGAAGATGCGTCCCGACACCCCGCAGCGCTACGAGTACGTGCTGGTGGAGAACGTCACCGGAGAGGTGCGCTGGGCGTTCTACGTGCATCCGTGGACACAGTTCTTCGACCTGAAGGGCCGCGAGGATATCCCTATGTCCTACGGGGAGCACGTCACCATCCGCAACTGCCGCCTCACCTGCACCGAACAGGCCATTGAAATCGCCGAGAAACCGGACCAGTATCAGCTCTCCGACATAGTGATAGAGGACAACAACGTCTTCACCGAACTGCATCAGGTTCCGCAGCGCGCCTCCAAGAAACAGGACTGGGAACTCCCGAAAGGCACTCCCGAAGCTGAAAAGAACAGATAAGAAGCTGTTTTGAAATAATTCCTCTCTTTTCTCGCGCGGCCTTTCCGGCCATTTTC
>CAVHNN010000053.1:5000-10046 GCA_963637465.1 Paludibacteraceae bacterium | reverse complement strand
TCAGGAATGAGCGAGAAGCGCCTGAGCAAAACAGTGTGCAGCGAGGTAGTCGCCATACAGCCTACCGACTTCAAAGGACTCCTACCGCGTCTCCTGGTCAAGGAAGGCGATAAAGTTCTCGCAGGTTCACCTGTTCTCTCAGACAAGAAAAATCCTGACATTATAATTGCTGCACCGGTTAGCGGTACAATCAAAGAAATTGTCAGGGGCGAGAAAAGAAAACTCCTCGCAGTTCTAATTCAGACCGACGCGAAGACGGAATCAGTGGATTTCGGTAAGAAAAAAGTCGAAGACCTTAACGCTGAACAGATCACAAAAGCTCTTCTGGAAGCAGGTCTTTGGCCTTTTTTCATTCAGCGTCCCTATGGTGTCATCGCTGACCCTACAGCGAAACCGAAAGCTATTTTCACTTCAGGTATCTGTTCCTGCGTAAACGCCGCTTGTCCTGACTTTGCATTTGAAAGCGAAGTCTCTGACATTCAGGTCGGCATCAATGCCTTAAGCAAGCTCAGCGAAGGCGGAGTGCACATCTCTTTCGAAGAGAAGAGCTACAAGACCTCCCCTCTGAACAAGCTTACAGGATGCAAGACACACCTTTTCTCAGGCAAATATCCTTTTGGGAACGTAGGCGTGCAGATCTCTCACATCAGCCCTATCAAGAAAGGCGAGACCGTGTGGACCATCTCCCTTCTGGGACTTGCAGCTATAGGCAGACTTTTCAGCAAGGGCATCTATGATGTCCGCCGCAGGGTGGCAGTGAGCGGTCCTATGGCCATCGAGCCTTGCTACATCAGCGCTGTTCCAGGTATACCTATGAACTGCCTCCAGGCTTTCTACAGCACTAACGAAAAGGACGTGCGCATAGTCAGCGGAGACATCATGAGCGGAAAGAATGTAGGGAAAGACGGCTATCTCGGATTTTACGACAACACCATCACCCTCATCAAGGAAGGTACCGAGCAGGAACTTCTCGGATGGGCAAGACCTCTTCGTCTGAACAGGTTCAGTGCAGACCATTCATATTTCAACTGGTGCCTGGGATGGCTTAACCCTAAGAAAAAATACGATATGGACACCAATCTTCATGGAGGTCCCCGTGCATTCGTCATGCCTGACACCTATTATGCCAAGCATCTTCCTATGGACATCTACCCTCTCTATCTCATAAAGGCATGCCTTGCCGCAGACATAGAGAAGATGGAAGAATTCGGCATATATGAAGTACTCCCTGAAGATCTCGCAGTCTGCGAATTCACGGATCCTTCAAAGAATAACATTCAAGAAATAATCGCAAAAGGTATCGACCTGATGCTCAAAGAAATGGCTTAAGCGTATGAATAAGATTTTCGAAAAAGGCGGCAAACTTTATTGGCTGCACTCTACAGTCGACGCTTTCGAGACATTCCTTCACGTTCCCGGTACAGTTGCCCGCAAGGGAGCCCACGTACGTGACGCAGTGGATATCAAGCGTATTATGATCATAGCTGTCATAGCTGCAGTTCCGGCTGCCATCTTCGGTATGTGGAACGTAGGTTATCAGCATTCTCTCGCCACCGGAGTATCTCTCAACGTACTCCAGGCATTCTGGTTCGGTTTCCTTAAAGTTCTCCCACTCTACCTGGTTTCCTACATCGTGGGACTTGCCATAGAATTCGCATCTGCGCAGATCAGGGGCGAGGAAGTCAATGAAGGTTACCTGGTTACGGGATTTTTCATCCCTCTTATCGTTCCAGTAGACGTTCCTCTCTGGATGCTCGCGGTAGCCGTGGCTTTCGCTGTCATCTTCGGTAAGGAAGTCTTCGGAGGGACAGGCATGAACATCGTGAACCCGGCCATCCTTACACGTGCATTCCTCTTCTTCTCATATCCAAGCAACATGTCAGGAGAGGACTGCTGGATTTCAGCCGGAAAAGATGTAGTGGACGGCTTCAGCGGCGCCACCCCGCTCGCTCTTGCAGCTAACGGAATGGACGCCCTGTCCAATGCTCATCTTCAGTACAGCACCAGCTTCTGGACCATGTTCTGGGGAGGTATCCCAGGATCAGTGGGTGAGACTTCAGTCATCGCCATCCTTCTGGGTGCCATTATTCTCATCTGGACTGGCGTTGCAAGCTGGAAGGTAATGTGCAGCAGTGTTCTGGGCGCTCTTTTCGTAGCCGGAATCGCCAACCTTACCGGGGCATCCGACATCCCTTGCTACTATCACCTGGTTATGGGCGGATTCGCATTCGGTGCCGTATTCATGGCTACAGACCCTGTCACATCGGCACAGACAAACGCCGGCAAATGGATTTACGGATTCTTTATCGGTGCAATGTGTGTGGTCATCAGGCTCTTTAACCCTGGATACGCTGAAGGAATGATGCTCGCCATATTCCTGGGCAACATCTTCGCTCCGCTTATTGACCATATAGTAATAAGCATACACCTTAAGAACAAGGCAAGAAAGGTTTTCGCTGAATAAAAGGAGGCTATCGTATGAACACTAACAGTAATGTATATACAATTGTCTACACCACAGTAATCTGTGTGCTTGTAGCAGCTATATTGGCCTTCGTCTCACAGACTCTCAAACCTCTTCAGGAGGACAACGAGAAAGCTGAGACCATCAGCCAGATACTTTGCGCCGCACAGTTCGGCGACAAAGCGGAACTTAGCCAGAAAGGCAACCAGGCCGTAATCAAAATGTTCAAAGAAGAGCTTGATTATGGCTGCACCATCAACGCCAAAGGCGAGAAGACCAGCACTCTTGACAAATCAAACGCTCAGGTATACGGAACTTCAGACCTTAAAGCACAGGGATACAGCTTCGCAGATGACTCTTACGAGATCCCTGTATATGTCTTCAAAAACGGAGTTCACGTATTCCCTATATACGGAGCAGGTCTTTGGGGGCCAATCTGGGGCTATGTCGCAACAGACGCTTCCCTCACTCACGTCGTAGGTGCATATTTCGACCATTCTTCCGAGACTCCGGGACTTGGCGGAAAAATCAAGGATGATCCTTCTTTCCGCGGTTCGTTCGCCGGAAAGACATTGGCCGTCAATGATGACAAAATCTTCGAGATCGTGAAAGGCGGAGCACCTGAGGGCAAGACCAATGCCATCGATGCCATCTCCGGAGCCACTATGACTTGCAAAGGTCTCGATGCCGCCATCAACAATTGGCTTGATGCATATAGAAACTATATCAAAGCAGCTAAGGAGGAATAAAAATGAGCAATTTAAAAGAAACTATACTTAATCCGATATTCAAGGGCAACCCAATAACCGTCCTTATCCTCGGTATATGCTCTTCACTTGCCGTTACAGTCGAACTCAAAGGAGCCTTGATCATGGGTCTTTCAGTAACGATAGTAACCGCCATAAGTAGCTTCGTCTGCTCAATCATAAGAAAAACCATTCCTAACCGCGCCCGTATCATCGTGCAGCTGGTTGTGGTTTCACTTATGGTAATCGTTGTGGACCAGGTGCTTAAAGCATACGCCTTCTCTGTATCGAAGCAGCTTTCCGTATACATCGGACTTATCATCACGAACTGTATAGTAATGGGACGTATCGAGGCTTATGCACTCGGCAACAAACCTATCCCATCACTGCTCGACGGTGCTGCCAATGGTCTGGGCTATGCGATGATTCTTATCGTGGTGGCCTTCATACGCGAACTTTTCGGTAGCGGAACCCTTTTCGGAATTCCGGTGCTCAAAGCCATCGGTTACACTAACAACGGTCTTGTGATTCTTCCACCTATGGCCCTCATCCTTCTCGGATGTGTCGTATGGGTGCACAGAAGCATAGACAAATCACTCCAGGAAAAATAACATTAACACAAACTGGGAATTATGGATCTTTTAAGTTTATTCGTAAAGTCAATCTTTGTTGACAATATGATATTTGCATACTTCCTCGGTATGTGTTCATACCTGGCAGTATCAAAAAATGTCAAGACAGCGAACGGTTTGGGAATTGCCGTAGTATTCGTACTTCTGGTAACCCTTCCGCTGAACTATCTGCTTGACGAATTCGTTCTCAAACCGGGCGCACTTTCCTGGCTTGGACCTAAATTCGCCGAAGTGGACCTCAGCTTCCTCAGCTACATCATCTTCATCGCTGTCATAGCAGCGTTCACACAGATCGTGGAGATGATCGTGGAGAAGTTCCTGCCTTCGCTTTACTCTTCACTTGGTATCTATCTTCCGCTCATCGCCGTGAACTGTGCCATCCTCGGAGGCGCGCTCTTCATGCAACAGAAGGAATTTGCCAATGTCGGTGAATCTGCAGTATATGCTCTCGGCAGCGGACTCGGCTGGTATCTTGCGATAGTCGCATTTGCGGCCATCCGCGAAAAAATGGCATACAGCAATGTTCCTGCAGGTCTTAAGGGAACAGGTATAGCATTCATCACCGTAGGTCTTATGGGTATAGGATTTATGGCCTTTATGGGTATTTCACTTTAACGGGGAGGCGATAATATGAGCAATACATTAATTTCAGCAGTGGTGCTTATGGTAATCGTCACCATCATTCTGGTGGGCGTACTTTTGATTATCAAAACGGCAATTACACCTAAAGGCACTATAAAAATCGACATCAACAACGGCAAGAAAACTTTGGACGTCACCCCCGGTGGCTCCCTTATGAGCACTCTTGCCGACAACCAGATCTTCCTTCCTTCTGCCTGCGGCGGCAAGGCCAACTGCGGCCAGTGCAAAGTACAGGTACTTGACGGTGGCGGAGAAATCCTTCCTACAGAAAAGGGATTCTTCAACCGTAAACAGATTAAGGACGGATGGAGACTCGGATGTCAGGTCAAGGTTAAAGACAATCTCAAAATTCAGGTAGCTGAAAGCGCCTTGAGCGTAAAGAAGCTCGAGTGTGAGGTCATCTCCAACAAGAACGTGGCTACGTTCATCAAGGAGTTCACCGTCAAACTTCCTGAAGGAGAACACCTCGAATTCAAATCCGGAGAGTATATCCAGATTGACATTCCTGCATATCACTTGTATTTCAAGGATATCGACGTCGATCCGGAATATCGCAAGGACT
>CAVHNN010000052.1:0-10298 GCA_963637465.1 Paludibacteraceae bacterium | reverse complement strand
CGCGGGTCCGAGTCCCGTTTTCCGCTCAGATTAAGATAGAAAGATGACCTTTGAGGTCATCTTTTTTTGTTCTGGGGCCCGCGACCTCAACCAAAACCCCTGAGGGGTCGGCGGCCTTAGACGCCGGGGGGTCAGACAAAAGCTTGGCGCGGCAAGGCTGCGCCGCGGGTCCGAGTCCCGTTTTCCGCTCAAGAGATCAGCTTCCTTCGGGTGGCTGATTTTCGTTTATGACACTGCAAGCATGCAAGCGGGGTTTTCAGTGCCTTCATAAACTTTCATTACCTTTGCGGAAAATGGAGGTCATCATGGCAACTTATACCATACACATAAACGAGCGGACAAAAGCGGGCAAGGAGCTTGTCCGGTATCTTCGTGACCTGGGGGTCATCGAGGAGCCCAACGATGCCACCATTGCCGCCATGAAGGAATTGGAGAACGGCGGCGGGACACGCTGCAATTCGTTTGAGGAGTACCTGAAAGCCGTTAACTGATGCGCCAGATTGTCTTTTCCGGGCAATACAAGAAGGACTTGAAGCTCGCCCGGAAGAGGAATCTCCCGGAAGACGAGCTTAACGATGTTATTTTTAAGCTGGCAAGCGAAGGATAGAGTCCGGACAAACGGCGTTCTGCCGGATGAAATTCGTGATTCATCAAAAAAATCGTATATTTGGGAACATAAAATCCAAAGAACTACATAGCACAGAACAGGATGGAGCAAAGTCCAATACTGAACAATCCTTACGAGGAGCCGCGTCTGCATTATGATGCCTCCTCCAATGGGAACATTGACTACGGCAGAATACTGGAAGGCCGCAGGCCTTACACGTCAAATCTTTCAGTAACGCCTTCCGGAGGGGGGGGGCAGAATCCGGAAATTCCTGACCTATCGGAGCTTGACGATGACGACGATCATAATGCCGCTTTCATAAACCATATTCGTGAGGTCGTAGGAAAATGGCGTCAAAACTCCTATCAGGGAGCTACACGCGTAACCAGAGAGCTCCTCAACTTCTGGTTCAACAACGAAGAACGCCAAGACCGACACCGACTCTTCTTCTGCCAGAGAGAAGCGGTAGAAACCGCCGTTTACCTCAATGAGATTGCAGACCGGGATCCGAACATTGGCCGCAGCATCCTCAATGAACTGGAAGTCCGCCGGAATTCTGTTTCCCCGGATGCGGATTACGTCCTTCCCAGAACCGCATTCAAGATGGCAACCGGTACCGGCAAGACCGTCGTGATGGCGATGTTCATTCTGTACAACTACCTCAACAAGAAGGAGTACCCCTCCGATACGCGCTTTGCCGACCATTTTCTGCTGGTCGCTCCCGGCATCACCATCCGAGACCGTCTGGGAGTCCTTTTCATTGACGACACCAACAAATGGGACACCGAAAAGGAAGACTACTACCACATCCGCCAGCTCATCCCGCCGGTGTATGAGCACCAGCTTGGCGGCCTTAATGCAGCCATTACCATCACCAACTACCATCAGTTCGAACCCAAAATGTTTTCCGGCAAGAAAGCCAGCCCTATGGACGGCAAGATGGAGTACAAGGACGGGAAGATGCAGAAAAAAGATGACAAGGAGGATTTCTCCGTCGTCCTTTCCCGGGTGGTCGGCCGAAACATGAAGGGAAAGCGCATCCTTGTCATCAACGATGAAGCACACCATTGCTATCTGCCCAAAGTTTCCACCGGCAGAACCGCAAACGACGAAGAGACCCTCGAAGGGAAGGAGGAGAACGAGAAGGCAATGGTCTGGTACGAAGGCCTGCGCCAAATGAAACTACACGGGTACAAGATTCAGCATGTTTACGACCTGTCCGCCACACCCTACTACCTGAAGGGTTCCGGTTATTCCGAATATTCCATCTTCCCTTGGGTGGTGAGCGACTTTGGCCTTGTTGACGCCATCGAAAGCGGCCTTGTGAAAATTCCGTTCCTGCCCACATTCGATGACACCCATGATCTGGACGAACCGAAGCTTCGCAACATTTACGAGCATATCCGCCAGGAACTCCCCAAGAAAGGTGTCCGTGCTGCAAAAAAAGCAGCTAAAGAGGAGGCGGAACGCACAAAGACCCAAACAAAGCTACAGGGAGAACAGGCCCCCAACTTGCCAACCCTGCTGAACAGCGCCCTTGACCAGTTCGTCAAAGACTACGAGGACTACGACAACGGTATGCGTGAAGCAGGTGAGACGGCAGTGAATATTTTCTCCACGCCACCTGTCTTTATCGTTGTCTGCAACAACACTACCGTCTCCAAAGAAGTTTACAAATACATCGCCGGTTACGAGAGTGTGGATCAGAACGGTGATGCCATCTACGTAGAGGGTCACTTCCCGATATTTTCCAATTATCGCAACAACCTCCCGCTGAAAAAGCAGCCTACGTTGCTTATCGACAGCACAGCCATAGATGAGGCCGGGGAAACTATCAGCGAAGATTTCAAATCCGTCTTCAAGGACGAAATCGAGCAGTTCAAACGCGAGTATGCCCAGATTCACGGAGCCGGCAGCGCCGACAACCTCACCGACGGAGACATCCTCCGCGAGGTGGTCAACAGCGTCGGGAAACAAGGCACACTCGGTGCCCATATCCGCTGCGTCGTTTCTGTCTCGATGCTCACCGAAGGCTGGGATGCCAACACGGTTACGCATGTTTGCGGCATCCGCGCTTTCGGCAGCCAGCTCCTGTGCGAACAGGTTGCCGGCCGTGCCCTTCGCCGCCGCAGTTATGAACTCGTGGCATACGATTCCCGCACAGGAGAAGAGATAGACCCCAAGAATCTTCGGAGATACAACAAAGAAAATGTCATTTACAAGTTTCCTCCGGAGTATGCCCACATCATCGGCGTGCCGTTCAAGACCTTCAAAGGCGGCACCGCAGACCCGCCACGTCCTCCTAAGCCGCAGACCATCATAAAGGCTCTTCCGGAGCGCAAGGACTTTGAAATCCGTTTCCCAAACATCACCGGGTATCGCGTGGAGACAAAAGACGGCAGAATTGTGGCCGATTACACCAATCTTCCCAAGTTCCGCCTCAACCTCACGGAAATCCCAACCCGCACCATCATGATGACGGCTGTTACCGATGAGCGGATTGAGATGGAAGTGGATTATCGGGATGTCCGCGATGCCCAGGTCATCTACAAGCTGACCCAGGAGCTGATTTCCCGCAAATACAACGACCCCGAAAACGGACGAATGTTCCAGTTCTTCACCCGGCTCAAGAATATTGTAGCCGAGTGGTACGACTCTCAAATTGAGATCTTGGGAGGAGACGGAACTCGGGAACAGCGCCGTCTGATTCTGAAATGGAATCTTGGCAAGGTTGTCTCCGCCATCTACGAAGGGATTCGGATGGCCGGCACCTCGTCAGAGCACATTTCCGCCATACTCAACTACTACAACCCGGAAGGCACCACCGCACACGTCCGCGGAGCTACCGCCAAAGAAGTCTATCCTACCGTCAAGAGCCACGTCAATTATGTGGTGGCCGATACGGAAAGCTGGGAGCAGATTGCCGCCAAGACGCTGGAGGAGCTTCCGCAGGTGAAATATTATGTCAAGAATCATTTTCTGGACTTCAAGATTCCATACTCCGACGGTGCTCTGGAACACGACTACATCCCCGATTTCATCGCAGTCTGCAAAACTCCCGAGGGAGAAGAAGTGAATCTCATCATCGAGATTTCCGGATTTTCCAACGACCGTTACGGCAACAAAGACATCAAGCGCCACTACACTTTGGATTATTGGATTCCCGCAGCGAACAATCTCCGGAAGTACGGCCGCTGGGATTTCATTGAGATTGACGACATCGACAACATCAAAGCTACCCTTATCAGTAAAATCAACGACTTATGAGCACGATAGATAAACCCGTAAACGCCATTGTCCACACAGGAGAGAAGAGGGCGACTCTTCCCACCACCGAACTTGCCGGCGAAGAAACCGAACTTGTATCCCTCGGCCCGAGAGAAGCGGCGTATCACGCTTTCCGCCACGAATTCACGCGGGGTCGCGACCCGGAACTGTACTGGTTCCGGAAATACGACAACGACTCCGAGGATACTCAGTCTCCGGATCTGAAGGTGGACATCCGCAGCCTCTATGTCCATGAGGACATCCGTCCGGAGATGCTCATCAAGGGGCTGTATCGCATCAGGGAAGATGACAACACGGGTATGATGTCGCTGTTCGGCTCTGAGATTCCCAACACGGTCGTTGAGGACGAGCTGGAGAGGGTGACGGAATACTATAAGCACAATGCCGACTGGAAAAACCGCCTCATCCAGGGTGACAGCCTCCTGGTGATGAATTCGCTGCTGAAGAGGGAAAGCATGGCCGGGAAGGTGCAATGCATCTACATCGACCCGCCTTATGGGATCAAGTACGGGAGCAACTGGCAGATGAAGTTGAATAGCAAGGAGATGAAGGATAATGATGCAAGCGTTTCAGGGGAGCCGGAGATGATCAAAGCCTTCCGGGATACCTGGGAATTGGGGATTCACTCATATCTTGCATATCTTAGAGATCGCCTGATACTTTCCCGCGAGTTGCTTACGCGAAGCGGTTCTTGTTTTGTCCAGATTTCCGATGAGAACGTGCATTTGGTTCGAAATCTTATGGACGAAGTTTTTGGCAGTGAGAATTTTGTGAGTCAGATTGTGTACCAGAAAACAACAGGTGCTGGCTCTCCGGGCGAATTGACCGCACCAGCGTCTGTGTGCGATTACATCTTGTGGTATGCAAAGGATAGGGAGAACTATAAATTCCGCAAATTGTTTACTATGAAGCAATTTGGGGGAGAAGGTTCCTCTGCTTATAAGAAAATAGAATTGGCTGATGGGACAAGGCTGTCTATTTCTGATTGGGAGAAAGCGAATAATACTCAATTTGTATATGAGAATCGTCCTAAAGGCTCCCGTATTTATGGAATAGGCGATCTTACTTCTCAATCTGGTGGAGATAACGCAAGATATCCAATTGAATTTGCAGGGAAAGTTCATACAATCTCAAATGGAAGTTGGAAAACCTCTCGTGAAGGTATGGATGAACTTATCCGCCAGCGTAGGGTTGATGTTACAAAAACAGGAAATTTGGGTTATGTAAGATATTTTGATGATTTTCTTGCGATGCCTATTTCCTGTTTATGGACAGATACTGTAGGTCAAAACCAACTTGGGGGAGAAAAACTCTATGTCGTTCAATCTGCTCTCAAGCCAATTCAGAGATGCATTCTAATGACAACAGACCCTGGAGATTTGGTCCTTGACCCAACGTGCGGTAGTGGTACCACAGCATTTGTGGCCGAGCAATGGGGACGCCGCTGGATTACAATTGATACCAGTAGAATTGCTCTTAATATTGCCAAAAAACGCCTGACAACTGCTATTTTCCCGTTTTATGAACTATTCTCCGAAGATGGTGATGTTCGCCAGGGCTTCAAATATAAATATTTGCCTCATTTAAAACTACGCAATGTCGCTAATCGTGAAGAAGCTGAGAAAGAAATACTCTACGACCAGCCCGAGGAGAACAAAAAGAAAATCCGCGTGAGCGGCCCCTTCACAGTGGAGACCCTTCAGAGCTTCAATGTTACCGGCCCTGAAGAGGTCTACCATAGCAGCAACGAGGCTGAGGAGAACCGCATCTTCCAGGAGCGCATCTTCAGCCACCTTCAGACCAGCGGTATCCGCAACGGTGACAAGACCCAGCAGGCAATCTTCCACGGAGTCGAAGCAGTGTCAGACCCCTTCCTCAACGCCAAGGGCTATTACAATGATGCCGAAGGCCGCGAACGTCTGGTGTACTTCCATATCGGCCCCAAGTTCGGCTCTGTTTCCAAACGTGCCGTCAACGAGGCCGTGCGGGAATTCCGCGACACAAGGTTGGCGGAAGGAGCCTCCTGGCTCGTGTTGCTTGGATTCTCTTTTCAGGACAGCATCGATGACAAGGACTACAATCTGGGGCAGTTCACGGTCTCCAAGGTCCGTATGCACGATGACCTGATGCAGGACGGCCTCCTGAAAAAAGACAAGGGTGCCGGTTCCTTCATCACCATCGGCGAACCCGACATTGCCCTTGTCATGGACTCTCCCGACACCTGCCACGTGGAAATCCGCGGTCTGGACATCTACGACCCCATCAAGGACGATGTCAAGGCCCGTTCTGTTGAGGACATCGCCTATTGGGAGATTGACGACAACTATGACGGCCGTCAGTTCATCGTCAAGAGCCTGCACTTCTGCGGAGGGGACAAGAAAGAATTCGCCGCGTGGAAGAAGGGACTCAATTCGGTGGCCAAGCTTTCCACCAAGAAAAAGGCGGAACGAACGCTCCGCCTGGAACTCGACGACGAGATGTGGGACACCCTCTACGGCTTTGAGTCCGAAGCTCTCCAGTACGTCCCCGGCCGCAAGATTGCCGTCCGCGTCATCTCCCAGTTCGGCGAAGAATCCTCCAAGATTATAACAATGATGTAGCTTATGGATAATTTTACTTACAGGACCAAAGGCGAAGTCCTTGCCGCCATCAATGCCTTCAAGTCCATCGGGATGGAGCCGCCGGCGGCGCTTCTCCAGACACTGAAAGATTTCGAGGATGCCGAAAAATCCAAGGCTCTGATCCAGAACAGCGCCACGCCCATCTGGGACACTCTCAAGGCCAATTATCCTTATGGCGAGATGCCCCAGGAGAAGATTGATGCTGTTGAGAGCACGGTCTCCCAACTTTTGGAAGAAGGCCCACACGCCGAAGAGCCCGGTCTGCTGCTTGGCAAGATTCAGTGCGGCAAGACGGACACTTTCGAGGACATCATCGGCCTTGCCTTCGATAAAGGCATTGACATCGCCATAGTCATCACGAAAGGAACCAAGGCGCTTGTGAACCAGACAATCAAGAGGATGAAACACGACTTCCGATTCTTCAAGCCATCCGACCGTCTGGACCAGGCCACCACCATCGACATCAAAGACATCATGAATCTCAAAGGCGGCCTGAAAAAGGCCCAGGTGGAGCAGTCAAAGATTGTCATCGTCTGCAAGAAGCAGGCTGACAATCTGAGCCTTCTGATAAAGCTCTTTGAGGGAAAAGATGGTTTTCTCAAGAAAAAGAAGATTCTCATCGTTGATGACGAGGCCGACTTCGCCAGCCGCAACTACCAATCCGTGAAGCTGGAAGCGAAAGTTGACGACGACGGCAATCCCATCCTGCAGGATCGCCGGCTGAAAATGGCGAAAATCAGCGACCAGATTGACGAATTCCGTAAGATTCCCGATTTCTGCCGCTACCTTCAGGTCACCGCCACCCCTTATTGCCTCTACCTCCAGCCGGACGGCGAACTGAACCTCAACGGCAAATTTGTCAAGCCGTTCAAGCCCCGTTTCACCACACTCGTTCCGGTGCACGACAAATACATCGGAGGGCAGGAATACTACGTGGAGTCCATGAATCCGGATTCGATGTACAGTCACCTCTATCACGCCGTTGACCAGAAGTGCATAGACGTGATGGGACACGAAGACAAACGCTATCTGAACAATGCGGTGGCTTCCGGCAACATCTACGGACTTACCTACGCGCTGGTGGCCTTCTTTATGTCCACTGCCGTACGCAGGATTCAGGAAAGAAACCTTCCCCGGCCCAAGGACTACAAGGCCAGTGCTGTCTTCCACGTAAAGATTGACAAAAAGAATCACGACTGGCAGAAGAGGGTCATCAATCGCCTGATCGAAGATATCAAGGCCGCCATCGTAGATGAGGACCAGTCCGACCAGAGAATCCACAACGCCATAGGCATCATCTACGAAGATTTCCTTCAGTCCAACCAAAAAGGAAAGGCGGAAGGCCTGATTTCAGTGGAACTTCCCCCAAAGGAAGACATCCTGGAGGAGATTCGCGTAATCTTCAGCCCGGCGCTGCACAATTACGTGGTACAGCCGGTCAATTCTGATGAACAGATGGCCGAACTCCTGGATGAGGATTCCGGTGAGCTGAAATTGGAGACGGCCGCCAACATCTTCATCGGCGGCAACATCCTGGACCGCGGCGTCACCATCAAGAACATGCTCTGTTTCTTCTATGGCCGCGACCCAAAGGGATTCCAGCAGGATACCGTTCTTCAGCACGCCCGTATGTACGGCGCCCGTTCCAAGGAAGATATGGCTGTCACCCGCTTCCACACAACCCAGGCGCTCTATAAAATTCTGGTGCGCATGAACGAACTGGACAACCAGCTCCGGGACTGGTTTCTGGAGGGGAAGGACAAAGAAGAGCCGAATGCCGTATTCGTCGGCTATGATAAGAACATCAAGCCTTGTGCAATGCAGAAAATCAAGGCTTCCAATGCGCTCACCATCAAGAAGCAGAAGACAATGTACCCCATCGGCTTCTGGACGGGCGGCAAGACGGCCATCGGCAAGACCGTCGAAAAGATAGACGCTCTGATCACTTCCGCCCCCGCTTATGCCGGTGATGAAGGGAACGCCTTCTTTGAGATGGACAAGGACACGGTCTATGATATTCTCAAAAAGATTGAGTCCACCTATGTCTATGACAAGAAATTCTTCAATGAGGAGTACAAGAACGACCTGCGGGAACTGATGTGCGCGCTCCAGTACTGTCTGGACAAATCCGGCGGGAAAGTCCTCATCCTCCACCGGACGAACCGTAATTTGAACCGAATCCGTGAAAACGGCGGCTTTATGGATGCTCCTATGGCCGGCGACACCGACTTGAAGCCTTCCCGCGAAGCCGCCACCGACAAACCGGTCCTGATGCTCCTCAGGCAGAACGGTAAGAAAAATCTGGATATCAACGGTCAGAATATCGGTTGGAATGACGCTCCTTTCTACTGGCCAGTGCTGCTCACCCAGGAAGAGATTGACCCGGTGATGTTTGCCGTCGATCAGCGCCGCTCTGAACAATTGGCCGTAATCGGTGCGGGAGATATCCTGGAAGGGATTGACCCGGCCGACGTTCTCAAACTCACCTTCTCGGGCGACCTGGAGGCCGCTTTCGGTAAGGAGGGTGACGATATTGACATGCCTGAGAGCCGTTCTTTAAAGTCCTCCACGGCCAGCCGCTTCATCAAGAAGAATGAGGACGGAGGTTGGCTCATCAATCCCAATGTCCCCTTCGATGCTGAACACGACCATGGTCTGTACTCATTCAACAAAGGCATATTCCCGTTCGTCGTACGTCCTTACAAATATATGCTGCTCAGCAATGGCCGGGATGCCAGAGCGGATCTGATTCTCTTGCAGCTAAGCGATCCTGCCACTTGGCAGTTTTGTTCGGAAAGGAACTTCAGAGAGGATGGCGCTCTGCTTGACCGAGATACCATTGACCGTAAGATCCCCGAAGTGTTGATTCACACTCAGGACACCATCATGGACAAGAATATGAATGTCCGGAAAGTCCAGGACGACACGATTTCGCAGTGGATTATCTGCTATCATGTAATTAAGGTTCTGAAACTTCGCAAGAACACCATCGACTGGGAGAAAGTCTTCGCTGAAGAGGAAATAAACGGGCCGCAGCAGTAAATGAAAGCCACAATCCCATACGCACAGCAAAAGTTCAGGGAGTACAACCGGCTCATCTTTGCCGGAAAGCTCCCTGAGCTTCCTATAGAACTCAGCGATGCAAAGGGCTTCATCGGCGTGTGCAGATACAAAAAGCGCAAGCTGGATGACGGCTCTGTCGAATTCTATGATTTTCGTCTGAGCATCAATACCAGGATTGATTTGCCGGAGGAAGAGATAGAGGATACCATCATCCACGAGATGATCCATTACTTCATCGGCTACAACAAGCTGGAAGACTCATCGTCTCACGGCCCCGTGTTCCAACACTTGATGAACTCCATCAACGAGAAATACGGACGTCACGTTTCAATCACTCACAAGAGCACCAAAGAGGAAGCGGAGCAGGCTGTGGACAAGCGCGCCCGTTGGCACGTCATCGCCGTTGTTTCATTCTTCGGTGGCAGGAAAAGCATAAAAGTACTTCCTCGTGTCATCCAAAGTATTCTGGCATACAATCGAAAAGTCAGCGGGGCACTTGGAGTCGAACGCATCGATTACTTTATGTCCAACGACCCGTTCTTTAACCGTTTCCCCAATTCTTCCGCCCCCAATGTGTACGATGTTTCCAAAGAAGAGTTGGAGGCACATCTTGCGGGGGCCAAAACGGTGATTGTCACTGATGGCAACGTAAGCGTACATAAATGACCTTACTCCTCCCCGACGAAGCCGAGGGTGGCGGCGGAGATTCTGGTTCGGGG
>CAVHNN010000051.1:0-10447 GCA_963637465.1 Paludibacteraceae bacterium | reverse complement strand
GTCCGTCGGAAGCACGGGCGCAATATGGGGATAATAAACATCAAAAAGCATAGGAAAAGATAAAAATCCGCCTCGTCCAGAGAAAAATATGTCTTTTTTGTGCGCCCCTCTCAAATCGCCGCACCAAGGCGGGGAGGAGGAGAAAGCTATTTCTTGCGGAGATTGCGGAGCCAGCGGGTGAAGCGCCTGTCGCCGATGGAATCTTCATACTCCCTCATCACGCGGGACATATCGGGAAGAGAAGCCTCCAGAGCCGCATTGACCTCGGCGTCAAGCTGTTCCTGCTGAGCCTGAAGCTCCTGCTGCACGATATATTCATCGCTCATCTCGGCATATTTCTGCGCCATGGCATCATCGGCCAACTCATCGGAGAGGCGCGACGGCAGCGGATCCTCGACCATACCGTGCAGCTCCAGCGTCTCGACCGAACTCTCGTTGTGACGCATCACGGACTCCACTCCCCGCTCGAATATATTACGGATGGAGTTTGCAAGATTGATCTGCACCGTATCGAGCTGCCTTGTGAATACAGGCACGCTCCCGTCGTGATACTTCGGTCTGCCCAGAGAGACCTTCGTGTCCCCGGCGGTACCGTAGATGTTGATGCCGAAAAGTATAGGGAACGGGGCCTTCAGCACGGAAAGATGATAGAACATGCTCTTGTCGAAAGTCTGCGTGCCCCGAAGCGCAAAACGGTATCTGTCGGTGCCGAGCACAAAAGGGAAAACCTCCACACGGCTGTCGTGAATCAGGGCGTCCACATGCATGTTGTCCACCTGAAGAGTCTCCTTGTTCTTGAAAAACAGCATATTGGCGACCTTGCCGAACTGGCCGGAATTGACCACTTCGAGATTGCTTCCCGAGATGCGCACAAGCCCGTCGAGAGTCGGCACGATGACGTTCCGCATAGTGTCTATCCGGGCCGTGGCCGAAATGTCGCAGCTCAACTTCCCGTCAAAAGTCTTGAGGACCGGCATGAGCGAATCCACCGACGGGATCAGACTGACAATCTGCCCCGCCGACATCTGCGAGAGATTGAGATTGACCCCGGCGGATATGTCATTGCGGGACTTCGAAGAATAGAACGCATCCAGATATATTTTCCCGAGCTCAGTAGTGATATTCGTGCCCGTAATCTGCATCGTCCTGTTCTTGATGCGGATACCGGAGGAAACCGGGCCTATGCGGGGATCGGAGAAATCGACCCTGTCGGCCGTCAGCCCGAGCGTGACGTCGAGATTGGCCGGAACCACGAACACCGGAAAACGGTGAATGTCCACCCTCGCATCCGCAAGCGTGTCGGTAACGAAGCTCTCATCCTGCTCATCCTGCGGCGCAACCGCCCCCACGTCACTGCGCCCGGCAAGGACGGCGGCAAGCATCTCATTGACGTTGATGCGTCTGGAGTCCACGTTGAGATTGGTCTGAATCATGCTCTTGTGGATGAGGGAGTGCTTGATGCCGCGCAGCGAGCCGCTGAGGTTGACATCGGAAGTGCCGCAGCGCACGCCTATCGTGTCTATCTCTATCCTGTCATCGTCGAAGTCGGCGTGAAGAGCCGTGAGGCGGGTGCGCAAAGGCAGCATGGGAGAGGCAAAAAAGCCGGACTCGGCCTGTATGTGCCCGGAAGCCGACCAGTTGTTGAGATACTTCACGATGGAGGAGTCGAGGGATATGTCTATGTCCGCCCGCTCGAAATCCTTGTCGCGCAGCCTCTCAGGCAGATGGGCGTGACGATGACGGTGATTATGCTCCTGCTCAGCGGCGAGCTTCTGCACCGCCGCCCTGATGATGGTCCCTCTTGCCGCATAGCGGGCCGAACCGAGCTTGACGAAAGTCCTCTCGCCCTCGGAACTCAGCTCAATGCGCGGCAGAAGTTTCCCGTCCTGCTCCACCTTGGAGATGTGGGCCTCATTGGAAATCTTGCGCACACGGGCCGTAAGACCCACGCCCTTATAGAAATAGACACTGTCGAAATCGGCGTTCAAATCCAGGCCGGAGAGCCTGGAATCAAGCCTCACACCGGCATTGAATACGCAGGCCTCGATGGAGTCGGAAGGCATCTTGAGGTGAAAGTGGCGACTGCGGAGAGCGCCCCTGACTTCCGCCTCCCCAAAGCGGAAATCCCGAAGTTCACTCTGATGCACATGCGCATCAAGAGTCAGATGCAGATCCCCTTCGGCATGTTCTATATCCAGCGAATCCCGGAGCGGAAGCAAGCCCAGCAGGCGCTCGACATCCGCCACGGCGTCGGCCGACACCCGGTAGCAGGGGTCACCTCCCGTAAGATTCTCCCCGCCGCCTCCCAGCTCCACGTCAAGGCCGGGAACGGAAAGGCGGAGTTCGCGGATGTCGGAGTGAAGCTTCCCGTCCGGAGACAGCTCCGCATCAATATCGACGGTATGGCTGACAGGGATGTTCTCCGGCAGGTAACGGGTATCGGACGACGGAATCCTAAGACAGGCGCTCACGGACGGAAAGCTCCCGGCGGCATATACGCCCCGCGCGCTCACGTCCGCCGTAAGCAGGGCGTCGGTGCTGAACGAGGCCGCAGCCGGGAAAAATCTGTCGGCATAGTCACGGAGCACCGTCTCCAGCCGGCAGTCCGCAAGAGATGCCCGGGCATCCACCACGACGCTGTCGGGATACAGCTGTGCCGCACCGTCCAGAGTGAGCGGGAGACAGGCGATTTCGGCACGAAGAGAGTCGGCGCCTATCCTTATATAATCTGCGGCCTTGCCGAAAATCAGCTTGCCGCCAATCTCCGCAGGGACGTCAAACCTCCCAAGAGAAGCGGTGGCGGCCGAGATGTCGGCGCAGAAACCGACGGTAAATTCTCCGGAGCTCTCCTCCCTTATGTCGAAGCTCCCGGAGCGCAGCTCAAGCGTATCGGCGGACACTATGGCATAAGAGCGCAGGGAGTCAAGATGAAGCCGGGCATCATCCAGAAAAAACTCCCCCTCCGATGCCCTGAACTTGGCGCCGAAGCTGAACTCATCCAGCGTCAAGGCGGCACGGACAGAAGCCGGGCCGTCGGTATAGACAAGGCGCGTGCTTCCGCCTACAGAGAGCGTCCCGATGGAGATCAGGGGAGTTGAAACGGCGGCGGAAGAAGTGCCGCCGGACCGGGAGATAAAGCCGAGGACGTCAAGGTTGGAATCCTCCTCTCCGAAACGGTGGACAAAAGCCGAAAGGCCCCCGGCCCTCACTTCTCGGGCATTGACCCTGCCACGCAGAAGCGACCAGGGATTCATCCTGACATCCAGCCTGTCAAGCGCAAGAAGGGTATCCGCCGCCACTCCTCTCCCCTGCTCCGCGAAGATGCCACAGAGGAAGTCCCCGCGATAGAAGGTCCCGTATCTGTCGGAAGGGTATGTCAGCGAGAGACTGTCGAGCATGAGACGGACTTCGGGAAAACTGCCAAGCAGAGAGACCCTCAGGCGCGAATACCTGAGAGTCCCCCTGACGTTTTCCTCGGCGAATCTGTCCACGGCCCTTGTGACGAGCCTCGAATTGAGGGCAAGGAGCAGCGCCGCAAGGAGCAGCGCCAAAAAGCCTAGAACAGAAATGAGGGCTATCCCGAGCCCCTTTTTATAAGCCGAACTTCTTGAAGAAGTCGTTGCCCTTGTCATCTACGAGAATGAATGCCGGGAAATCCTCGACACGGATTTTCCAGATGGCTTCCATTCCAAGCTCCGGATACTCGACGCATTCGATGGATTTGATGTTGTTCTGAGCGAGAATGGCCGCCGGGCCGCCGATCGATCCGAGATAGAAGCCGCCGTGCTTCCGGCACGCATCGGTCACCGCCTGGCTGCGGTTGCCCTTGGCGAGCATCACAAGGCTTCCGCCATTGTCCTGGAATTCATCCACATACGGATCCATTCTACCCGCCGTGGTAGGTCCGAGAGAGCCGCAAGGCAGACCTTCCGGGGTCTTGGCCGGACCGGCATAATAAACCGGATGATCCTTGAAATATTGAGGCATCCCCTCTCCGGCGTCCAGCCGGGCCTTAATCTTGGCATGCGCGATGTCCCTGGCCACGATGATGGTGCCGCTGAGGCTCAGGCGGGTGCTGACAGGATATTTGGTGAGCTGCGAGAGGATCTCGGACATAGGGCGGTCGAGATCTATCTTCACGGCATCTCCCTCCCCCGCATTGCGGAGTTCCTCCGGGATAAGCTCATACGGCTTGTCGTCGAGTTTCTCGATCCATACGCCGTCGGAGTTGATCTTGGCCTTGACGTTGCGGTCGGCGGAACAGCTGACTCCGAGTCCTATCGGGCAGCTCGCTCCGTGGCGCGGCAGTCTCACGACCCTGACGTCGTGGGCGAAATACTTGCCGCCGAACTGGGCTCCGAGTCCGATTTTGTGGGCCTCTTCGAGGAGCTGCTTCTCAAGCTCGACGTCGCGGAAAGCCCTTCCGGTCTCGTCCCCGCCCGTAGGGAGACTGTCATAGTAATGGGTGGACGCGAGCTTGACGGTCAGCAGATTGCGCTCCGCCGAAGTGCCGCCCACCACGATGGCGATATGGTAAGGAGGGCAGGCCGCCGTGCCGAGGGTCTTCATCTTGGAGACGAGGAAAGGCACGAGGGTGCCGGGGTTCTGGATGCGGGCCTTGGTCTCCTGATAGAGATAGGTCTTGTTGGCCGAGCCGCCTCCCTTGGTCACGCAGAGGAAGCGGTATTCAGCTCCCTCGCAGGCTTCGACGTCTATCTGGGCCGGAAGGTTGCACTTGGTGTTGACCTCGTTGTACATGTCCAGAGGAGCGTTCTGCGAGTAGCGCAGATTCTCTTCGGTGTAGGTCTTGAACACTCCCAGGCTGAGAGCCTCCTCGTCGCAGAAGCCCGTCCACACCTGCTGGCCCTTCTCCCCGTGGATGATGGCGGTGCCGGTGTCCTGACAGATCGGAAGTTTGCCCTTGCAGGCTATCTCGGCATTGCGGAGGAACGTGAGGGCCACGTACTTGTCGTTGTCCGAAGAGTGCGGGTCGCTCAGAATCGCTGCGACCTGCGCATTGTGGGAGCGGCGCAGCATGAAGCTCACGTCGCGGAAAGCGGTATTGGACATAAGGGTCAGAGCCTCCCTGGAGACTTTGAGAATCTTGTGCCCCTCGAAATCGGAGACACTCACCAGCTTTTCCGAACCCGGAATGCGGTAGTATTCAGTCTTGTCTTCTCCAAGCTGAAACATCGGAGCGTATTTGAACTCTGTCATACTGCTATCAGTTTTGCATTAAATATTCTTTCATGAACCCGTTGAGGTCGCCGTCAAGCACCCCCTGCGTGTCGGCGGTCTCGTAACCGGTGCGAAGGTCCTTGACCATCTTGTAGGGATGGAGGACATAGGAGCGGATCTGCGAACCCCATTCTATTTTCTTTTTCTGCCCCTCAAGCTCGGCCTGCTTCTCCTGGCGCTTCTTGAGCTCGATATCGTAGAGGCGCGACTTGAGGATGCGGAGGGCGTTCTGCCTGTTGTCCTGCTGGCTGCGGGTCTCGGTATTCTCCACGGTGATGCCGGTCGGAAGGTGGCGCACACGAACCCCGGTCTCAACCTTGTTGACGTTCTGGCCGCCGTGTCCGCCGGAGCGGAAGGTGTCCCACTCGATGTCGGAGGGGTTGATCTCTATGTTGATGCTGTCATCCACCAGCGGATACACGAACACGGAGCTGAAGGTCGTCTGCCGCTTGCCCTGGGAATTGAACGGGGAGATTCTCACCAGACGGTGAACCCCGGATTCGGCCTTGAGGTAGCCGTAGGCATAGTCCCCCTCGAACTGGACGGTGGCGGACTTGATGCCGGCCTCATCGCCCTCAAGCTCTTCGGTGACGGTCATCTTGTAGCCGTTGCGCTCGCCCCATCTCATATACATCCTCATCAGCATCGCGCTCCAGTCGTTGGCTTCCGTGCCGCCCGCGCCGGAGTTGATGGTCAGCACGGCTCCGAGGGAATCGCCCTCTTCTCCGAGCATGTTGCGCATCTCAAGGTCCTCCACAAGGGTCACGGCATGGCTGAAGGCGGCATCCGTCTCGGCGCTCTCAGGATCGAGTTCGAGCAGCACTTCAAGATCGTCCACCGCCGAGCGGGCGGCGTCGTAGGAGCTGACCCAGGTCTTGACCGCGCTCACCCCCTTGAGGAAAGCCTCCGCCTTTTTGGGGTCATCCCAGAAGTCCGGGGCCTGGCTCTGCTCCTCCTTGTCCTTCAACTCCCCACGTTTGCCGTCTATATCGATGCAGCGTCCGAGAGTGTCCACCCTGGCCTGTAAATCCTTAATCTGCTCCTGTGTTATCATAATCGGGCAAAATTAAGCATTTTTTCAATTGATTAAAAGAACAACTTCTTACCTTTGCATAATGTTTTTATCAACAGCTTTGATTGCGGCGTCACTGTCGATGACAGCGGTGCCGGACACCCTTGAGGCCGTCACGATAGTGGCCGACAGGGGCATGGTGGTGTCCATGTCGGACACCCTCTCCATCGGAAGCGCGGAGACCGTCTCCGATGTCATCCTGCGCATTCCCTCACTCTCGCTGAGCGACTACGGCGGCGAAGCCGGCCTCAAGAGCATCAGCCTCAGGGGCCTCGGCGCAGCGCACACGGCCGTCTATGTGGACGGGGTGCGCGTGGGCAACGTGCAGAGCGGACAGGCCGACCTCGGATTCCTGGATATGGGCGGCTTCGGCGCGGCTGTGATTGACTTCGCCCAGAACAGCGTGAATTTCAAGACCTCCGCTCCCGAATTCCGCAACGGCCCGCTCAGCGGCGCGGTGAGCTTCCGGG
Source organism: Paludibacteraceae bacterium (assembly GCA_963637465.1). Lineage (GTDB taxonomy): Bacteria > Bacteroidota > Bacteroidia > Bacteroidales > UBA932 > Cryptobacteroides. Next base: position 3,667 of record CAVHNN010000051.1, on the reverse strand, counting down.
GCGGCTCGTTCGGCACTTATCTGCCGGGAGGAAGGCTCTACTATAAAATAGGCGGGCGTCTTGTGCTCGGAGCCAATCTCTCGGCCGTGCGCAGCGAGGGCGATTTCCCTTACGGCGACGGACTGCGGCGCAGCAACAACGACATCAGCCGCCTGCGCGGCGGGGTTGACCTGCTCGGCAAGCTCAGCGGCGGCGAGTGGAAGGCGAAAGCCTACCTCAACAGCTCGCGGAGAGGCACGCCGGGTTCCGTGAGCTGGCCCTCGGAAGACCGGCAGAACGACCGCAACGCTTTCGTCCAGGGTACTCTGCGCAAGGCTTTCTCCCCTCTCTATACCCTTAATCTCAGCGCCAAGGCCGCCTTTGACCGTCTGGAATACAAGAGCAACTGGGGCGACAGCGACTACCGCCAGAAGGAGTTTCAGCTCAACTCGGCGCACAGTTTCCGCCTCGCTCCGTGGTGGGTGGTCAGCGCATCCGCGGGAGTGCAGTACGACAGGCTGAACTCCGACATCTATGATGCCGAGAGGACGGCCGTCAGCTCTTCCGCCGCCACGGCTCTGCGTCTGGGGAGATTCAAGGCCGACCTCGCCCTCCAGTATGACGGCTGGTTCGACCGCGACGGACTCTCCCGCAATGTCCTCTCCCCTTCCGCGAGCCTCAGGATGGCGCTCTTCGAGGGGTTGGACGCGGTGGCGTTCGGACGCAGGGCATACCGCGTGCCTTATTTCAACGAGCTCTATTACATCGGCTACGGCAATCCCGAGCTCAAGGCCGAGGATGCCTGGCTGAGCGACGTGGGGTTGGAGTGGCACGGAGCCTTCGCCGGAGCATGGAAGGCGGAGCTCAAGGCGGACGGATTCTACAACCTTCTCAGGGACAAAATCATCTCCGCCCCGAGCGCCGACGACCCAAATGTGTGGCTGCCCTACAATGTGGGCAGGGTGGAGGCCCGGGGGCTGGATGCCGCCGCAGCTCTCCGCTATGGCGGCGACGGCTATGAGGCAGGACTCTCCGCCCGCTATTCCTTCCAGGACGCCCTGGACAAGACCCCCGACAGCTACAGCTACGGGGAACAGATTCCTTATGTGGCCCGCCACAGCGTCACTCTCGGCGCGGACGCGTCGTACCGGGGGTGGAGCCTGCATCTCAATTGGGTGAGCCGCAGCGGGAGAAGGGATGCAAGCGGGGCTCTCCCCGCCTGGAACACGCTCGAGCTCAGCGCGCAGAAATCCTTCAGCATCAAGGGACTCGGAGAACTGGCCCTGAGCCTCGGCGCGAAGAACCTGACGGACTGCAGATACGAGGCCGTGAGGGGATACCCGATGCCGGGACGCTCCATTGTCGGAGGTGTTGAGTTCAGATTCTGAGTATGCTCAGTCTTCTATATGTACTTCTGTCCGGAATCGCCCTTCCCGTGGGCGGTATCCAGATGCAGTATCTTTGGCGCAACCAGCTCGGGGACGTGTATTCCCTGGGCCTTGGTTCCGCCGCCTGCCTCGGGGCTGCGGCCGCAACGATGTCCGGATGGTGCTCGCTCACCGTCGGCTCGTTCGTCTGCACCCTGATCTGCACCTTGATATGTTTCTTTGTCACCCTGCGGATCTCCACCCGGAACCTCATCACCTTCGGGATCATCTTCGGCACCTTCATCGGTTCGCTCTGCACCATAGTGGTGACCAACGCCCCTAACGGAGACCTGCTCAAGCAGTATTACCTCTGGGGAGCGGCCAATTTCCGGCTGGAAGGCGTCACCGGCGGGGACATCGTCTTTTCTCTGATGCTCTTCGCCATAGGACTCGCAGCGGCACTGTGGACGCAGCGCGACCTCACACGGCATTTCCTCGGGGAGATCGAGCTCTCCAACACGCGCAAGGCGATGAGCCTCCTTATGATAATGTTTCTCGTGACATCGGCCGTGAGCATCTGCGGCCCGATAGGATTCATCTCGCTGGGAGTGCCGAACCTCAGCCGGGTGATGTGCAGGAGCACTGACATTCGCAGGCATTACCTCCTCTCATCGGCGATGGGAGTCGGCCTGCTGCTGGTGACCTACCTCGTGGTGGAATATGTCAACTTCGGCATCTATCTGCCTATCAGCGCCACGATGGCCATCATCGCCCTGCCGCTGACGGCCTTCCTCTTCGTGAAGTCTTCTCAGTGATTTTCTCCGAGCAGGAGTTCCCTCAGCTCGGCCGCCGAGACGGCGACATAGTCCGCCGCGCGGGAGGCCTCCTCCGGGCGGAAGCCCCAGCTGACGGCGATGCTGCGTATCCCGCCGTTGGAAGCGGTAGTCGTATCGACGGCGGAATCCCCCACCATCACCGTGTCTTCGGCATCCACCCCGGCCGTCCGGATGATTTCGGAAACCACCCTCGGATCGGGTTTCAGGGGCACTCCGTCCCTGCCGCCCAGCACGGACACGAAGCTGATGTCAGGAAAACAGCTGTCCACCAGGGCCTGCGTGCCGGCGATGAACTTGTTTGACGCCACGGCAAGCTTCACGCCGGCACTCTGAAGCTCTCGCAGCAGCCCGGGCATGCCCTCGTAAGGAGCGGAGTGCACCGTTATGTGGGCCCTGTAGTATTTCATGAAATCGGCGAGAACGGCATCCACGGCGCCCGCGTCATCTTTCAGCTCCTGTGGCATCGCACGCCAGACGAGGTTCCGCACGCCGTTGCCGACCATCAGCTTATACTCTTCCATGCGATGCGTCGGCAGACCGTGCAGGGAGAGGGCGTGATTGACCGCCTCTCCGAGGTCGGCTATCGTGTCTATCAGCGTCCCGTCCAGATCAAATATGACAAGTTTCCATTTCATAGCGCGAAGATAGCGCGATTTCTCTTGCGGAGGAAAAAATTTTTTACTATCTTTGCATCCGCAAACGGGGTATTAGCTCAGTTGGTAGAGCGTTTGAATGGCATTCAAAAGGTCAGGAGTTCGATTCTCCTATGCTCCACATATCTCACCTGCCCAAAGGGCTTTGAAGAAATCGGTTACGTAGTAAAGGTCTACGTCTCCACTACGACGGCTTATGCGGTCCCTTGAAACGAGGATTTGCCTGGTTTTGGGATGTTCTTTGGCAAATTCTGATTTCGATGGCCACACGAGCGTCACCGATAACAGCATCCACTTCAAGATTATCGTATGTATGCCGCCAAATAGGAACATTGCCTCATCCAGCCGGTTCTCGATATCAAATAATCTATAGTACATAATAATACTAAATTTCCGCAAAGTGATTGCGGATTTTTACGGAATATCCGCAACGACTCTGCGAATTTAACAAAGTATATTTTGATGCCAAAATCTTCACCACCACCTGCGGAGGGATGCCGCTGGAAAGGGCGAAGCAGATGAATGTACGGCGGCCTGCGTGGGTGCCTGTCAGCGGACTCCCTCTTTGGCCGGAGAGAATTGTTCGCAGCGGCGGCGCAGGGCGGAGGAAGATAGTTCTGGACGGGATAAAAAAGATAGATTTTTTGCGGGGCGGGGCGGATTTTTATCTTTTCCTATGCTTTTTGATGTTTATTATCCCCATATTGCGGACGAGCTCCCGACGAGTCCGTTCTCGGGCCGGGGAGCAGGGCAAACATCAACAACTTAAATTTTTCAATTATGGAAAACTTGAACTTCAAACTTCCGCAATACGTTGACTTAAAGCTCGATA
>CAVHNN010000050.1:0-10524 GCA_963637465.1 Paludibacteraceae bacterium | reverse complement strand
CAAAGATGCGGCAAGGACGCAAGCTTTGGAATGCGGCGCGTCAGCGCCTGCCGCTCAGCAGAGAAAAAATCTTGTTGCTGACATCGCTGTTCTCCTGGGTGCCCGCAAACTCGCGCGAGCAGGGGCCGTAGGCAAAGAGCGGCACCATTATCGGGGTGTGCCCGGTGGAGGCGAAAACGCCCTGGATGAACCCCTCCTGAGGGACTCCCCTCGAAAGGGTCACGCCGCCGGTTTCGTGGTCGGCGCTGATGAGCACCAGGGTATGGCCGTCCTTCTCGGCGAAGCGGATGGCCGCCTCCACGGCCTTGTCGAAGTCAAGGGCTTCGTCAATCATCCCCTGGAAGTTGTTCTTGTGCTCCTCCTTGTCGATGCGGGCACCCTCCACCATGAGGAAGAAGCCTTTCTTGGAGCGGGAGGAGAGAAAGTCAATCGCCATCTGTGTCGTGGACGGGAGATAGTCTCCGCGCTCCGGAAGGGTCACGCTCGGCGGGAAATATGCAAGTTTATCGCTCTCCGCGATACGCGCCTCCTGCCCCTCAGTAGAGTAGATTACCTCGAACTGAGCCTTTATCGCTTCCTGGGTCTTCAGAGGAAGCCCCTCGAACATCTTGTCTGTTCCGGCGGAAGCGAAGACAAGATGGCTGGCGGGAAGGTCGGCCCAAATCTCCGCAGCGGCCCGGCGGTTGGCCTGATGAGCGAAGAACGACGCCGGAGTGGCCCCGTCGAGATTGTCCGTGGAGAGTACTCCGCAGGCGAATCCGAGAGGCTCAAGCTTTTCGGGGAGATTCTCCAGAGGCTGCCTTTCGGTATTCATCCCGACATAGCCGTTGTTGGTCTTGACACCGGTGGCGTATGCTGTCCCGGATGCTGCCGAGTCGGTGGTGAAGTTGTTTGCGGACTGCGTGCGGACATATCCGCAGGTCTTGAGGTTTGTCATCGTGAGGGTGCCGCCGTTGGCGTACATGGCCGCGTTTACGGCTCCCACCCCCATTCCGTCACCGATCAGGAGAATGACGTTTTTAACCTTCGTCTCTTTGCCGTCATTCTTGAAAGACGGCGTGTAAGAGCTCTGCTGTTTGGCGTGAGCTTCTCCCGCCGTTGCCTTTACTTCTTTCCCTGTCGTCTGCGCAATCCCCGCGACAAAGAGTGAAAGGGCGATAATGGATGTAATGAATCTTTTCATTGTCTGCGTGTTTTATTCCCCTTTGAACAAAGGGAAGTTGTGATTCGGGATGTGCGAATCGGTCATTATCTTTTTGAGTTCCTCCACTTTCTGAGGCTCCCGCGCCGCGAGATCCGTCGTTTCTCCAGGATCCGAGTCGAGATTGTAGAGCTCGTAGTGGTCGCCCGGCTTCTCTATGTCCAGACGTATCAGTTTCCACGGGCCCTTGCGGGCGGCCTGACTGCTTCTCTCTGCAAATTCAAAATAGAGATTTTCGTGTTCTTTCTGGCCCTCGCGGCCTTCAAGAAGCGGAAGCAGGCTGATTCCGTCCATATTCTGCTCCTCTTTCTCCGTGAGGATGTGCCTGAACGTAGGCATCATGTCCCAGAACGAGCACATGAAGTCCGTCCGCCCGCCTTCTTTGACGTGGCCCGGCCACTGCACAATCATAGGCACACGGATGCCGCCCTCGTAGAGGTCGCGCTTGTAGCCTCTCCACGGGCCGTTGCTGTTGAAGAAGTCCGGATCGGCCCCGCCTTCGAGATGCGGGCCGTTGTCGCTGGCGAAGATGATTATGGTGTTGTCATAGACCCCGAGCTCCTTGAGCTTTGCGACTATCTGGCCTACATAGACGTCAAGTCTGGTGACCATCGCGGCGAAAGTCGCGTGCGGATACTCCTGAGAGCAGTATCCTCCGATTCTGAAACGCGGGTGTCCCTGATCCTCCCCCTTGTAGGGGGTCTCCGGATACATTCCTCGGAATTTCGCTATGATGCTGTCCTGCGGCACTATGAGTTCCGCGTGCGGAATCGTGGTAGGATACCAGAGAAAGAACGGTTTGCCGTCCTTGACGGAAGACTCCATGAACTTGAGAGCTTTGCCGTGAATGAGGTCTGCAGAGTAGCTGCCCTCTCCGTAAGGAATCTCATCCACGTTGTCCGCGAGGATGACCTTGTCCCTGTTGTCCCAGAGATGGTCGGGGTAGTAGCTGTGGGCGAGCGTCTGGCAGTTGTAGCCGTAGAACTTGTCCACGCCCTGCTCGTTCGGGTCGCCGGTGGAGGCGATGGGCCCGAGACCCCATTTCCCGAAGGCTCCGGTGGTGTAGCCCGCATTCTTGAAGTCGTGGAAAATGGTCTGCGCCCCCTCCGGGAGAGGGAACTGTCCCTCCGGCGGAACTTTGAGGTTGCCCCGGATATAGGTGTGTCCGCTGTGCGTGCCCGTCACGAGGCAGGAGCGGGACGGGGCGCTCACCGTCGTGCCGGAATAACATTGTGTGAAGCGGAGACCGTTTCCGGCCAGGGCATCGATATTGGGAGTGCTGAACAGCTGCTGTCCGTAGCAGCTGAGATCTCCCCAGCCGAGATCGTCGGCGAGTATGAACACCACATTCGGCTTCGGCTGTTCTTTTGTTGTCTGCCCGCATCCCACGAGCGCGGCGCCGGCGGCCAGAGCCGCACCGGCTTTTGTCATTCTGCTCATTATCTTGATTCAAGTATCTTTCCGTTGTCCTTGGCCACCGCCTCTTTCCACTTGTCGGTGTATCCCGGTTGGGTCAAGCCGGCCGGTATGCCCTTGGAATACGGCGAGTGGAGGAAATTGCCCTCCGCGTCCTGAGCCTTTACGTTGCCGTCGATGAACTTGACGAGCAGCATCTCTTCCAGCCCGGTCCAGTCGGAGAATTGGGTCTGGGCCGTATTGACGGAATATTCCGTCAGAAGTCTTATCGCCTTGCTGCGCTTGCCCTCCTCTATCAGGGAGGCTGCCTTGCGGTCCATTTCCGGGACGGCTTCTTTCATCTGGCTGTTCTCGAACTTGTCCGCAGCTTCGCGCACCACCGGAGCCATCTGATTGTACATGCGGTAGCAGGCGTTGGCCACCCTGTTGCACATCCAGAACTGGGACGTGGCGCTGTAGTGGAGCATGTCTCCGTTCCCCTCGCTCAGGCACTCCGGAACTTCGCTGGAATTGACATAGACAGGGGTGAGGTATGATGTCGCGGCATCATCGCAGCCGAACCATATCAGGGCTCCGACCTCATCCGGGAGATATCCCCGGGACTGGGCGACGAACCAGAATCCTGTCTGCTGCGTGGCGATGGCTCTTTCGTTGACATAGCTCTTGCCCTCCCACTCGAAACTCATCGGCCTCCAGCGGTACGGCAGCGCGTTGCCGCCGGCTCCGATGTCGGTCGTCATATCCATCGGGGTGCCCTCGAAATGGTCGCGCATCACGTCGGCCACGTCCTTCATCGTGATTTTTCTTGCCGGCTTAATGAAGAGCGGCATCTCCCCGTCCAGCTCATAGCCCATCGCGTAGTCGAGCCAGTCGCTTGAAGGGCGGGTTACGAGAGAACCGTCTTCGGCCTCGTATGTGAAATTCCCGTCACCGAGGATGTTGAACGCGCTCCATGCACGGGCTTCGCAGGCCCTGGCTCCGCTGAAATCCAGCGGGTTGTAGGCGTCACGGAAGCTGAAATCCTTGTCCTCGCCGCTGAACCAGCCCTTCTCTCTGGCGAAACTGATCACATCCGGAGCATAGAGGCAGTTGTCCGGGTCGTTGAGCGGGAAGCGGGTGATGCGCGCCTGATTGGCGTGTGCGCAGATGTATCCGTCCGGGATGCGTCTCGCCACCCACACTATGCCCTTGTTGCCGGCCCCTTTGCCGACGAGATCCATCACCCAGGCTTCCTTGGTGTCGGCTATGGAGAAGGTCTCGCCCTCGGACGGGTAGCCGTAAGTGTTGGCGAGGGATACTATCGTCTCTATTGCCTCGCGGGCCGTGCGGGCCCTCTGGAGAGTTATGTAAATCAAGGAGCCATAATCCATTATGCCTTCCGGATCAGCCTGCTCTTCGCGGCCTCCCCAGGTGGTCTCGGCGATGATGAGCTGGTGCTCGTTCATGTTGCCCATCGTCTGGTAGGTTCTGGCGATCTGGGCTATCTGTCCGAGAGGTTTCCTTGTGTCCCATTCGTAGATGTCCAGCATGCTGCCCGGCTTGAACTGCCCGGCAGGAGTGAAATAGAGCTCGCCGTAGAGCAGGTGCGAATCCGCAGCGTAGGATACCATGCAGGATCCGTCGGCGCTTGCTCCCGCCGTGATGATGACGTTGGTGCAGGCTTCAGAGCGGTTTGGCTGCAGGAAGACGGCCAGAAGCAAGAGTGGCAGAAATTTTCTCATTTTATCTTTTCTTTATTAAATTTGCATTTTGACAAGATACAAATCTATGAAATTTTTTGGGATTATCATTTTGTCATGCCTGCCCATTTGCGCCGCAGCTCAGCAGAGTCAGACCGACCTTGAGAAAGAGGAGAAGCAGATGCGCACGGCGATAGATTCTCAGATAGAGACTTTTACCCGTACTCTGAAACTTGAGGACTGGCAGATTTTCTATCTGGACTCCATCATGACCCATGACTACACCGCGATGAGGGATGAGCTCAAGTCTTTGAGTGAAGCCAAGGTCGGGAACGCCGATGCATATCAGATGACCCAGGACAAATGGGCGGAAAAGATGTATCAGGCCTTCGACAAGGTGCTTGACCGCGAGCAGTGGGCCAAGTATCAGAAATCCGGGGCGGGAAGGGAAAAGAAAGCTCGCGACAAACGTGCCGCAAAAATGAAATAGAGTATGAACAGAGAAGATATAGACAAGGTCCTTTCGGAGCTTTCAGAGCTCAAGTGCAGGACTCAGAAGGAAGTCGAGGATGCGAGGGTGCGTTTCCTCGGCAAAAAAGGTGCGGTCACCGCTCTTTTCGATGAGTTCCGCGTAGTGGACAAGGACAAGAAGAAGGAGTTCGGGCGCACGCTCAACGAACTCAAGCAGGCTGCGGTAGCCAAGATTGAGCAGCTCCGCGACTCCGTGTCCGACGAGGGTGCCACCGAGGGCGGCAAGGACGACCTTTCAATGCCGGGAGATCCTTTCAAGCTCGGCTCAAGGCATCCGGTATCCATTGTCCGTCAGGAGATTGTGGATATTTTCCGCAAGTTCGGATACGACATCGCCGAGGGGCCCGAAATCGAGGATGACTATCACGTGTTCGAGGCTCTCAATTTCCCTCCGAACCATCCGGCCCGGGATATGCAGGACACGTTCTTCGTATCCACCGGGCACCCGAATCCGCTGCTGCTCCGCACCCACACCTCCAGTGTGCAGGTAAGGACGATGGAGACACAGAAGGTGCCGATCAGGGTCGTATGCCCGGGTCGTGTGTTCCGCAATGAAGCCATCAGCGCACGGGCGCACTGCATCTTCCATCAGATTGAAGGCCTCTATATAGACGAAGGGGTGACGTTCGCCGATCTAAAGCAGGCGATTCTCCTTTTTGCCCGCGAGATGTTCGGGCCGGAGACGCAGATCCGCATGCGTCCGTCGTACTTCCCGTTCACCGAGCCTTCGGCCGAGGTTGATGTCAGCTGCAACATCTGCCACGGCAAGGGCTGCAACATCTGCAAGGGTACCGGCTGGCTGGAGATTCTCGGTTGCGGCATGGTCGATCCCAACGTGCTCGAGGCCAGCGGCATAGATTCGAAGAAATACAGCGGATTCGCTTTCGGAATGGGTCTTGAGCGTATTGCGATGCTCAAGTGGAGGGTCAACGACCTCCGCCATTACTTCGAGAACGACATGCGCTTCCTCGGGGAGTTTGACTCCGCTCCGGAAATATAATTTTATAGGGTCCCGCCCGTTGACGGGGCGGGCCCTGTGTTCTTGAAACCACGTTAAAAAACAAGAAAATGTCAAAAAATTTCAGTACCAGATTTCTGGTGATGGCAATACTGTTTGCGGTTTGCCTCATCACTTCCAACTTCTTCGTGCCGAGGGTGTGGCAGGTGGGAAATCTCCCCATACAGCTCTCCGCCCCGGTGTTGCTTTTCCCCGTCACTTATGTGCTCAACGACTGTCTGACGGAGGTTTACGGTTATCGCAGGTCCCGTCTCGTCATCTGGATTGCGTTCGCGATGAGCGCTTTCGTGGCGCTGATGTCGGCTCTTGTCTGCGTGCTGCCATCCCCGATTGACGCCGAAAGCCGGGAGGTGGCTCAGAAGTTCAACTCCCTCTTTATGCTGGTGCCCCGCACCACGGTGGCTTCGCTGTTGGCCTTTGTCTGCGGCTCTACGTTCAACGCGTTCATAATGAGCAGGATGAAGGTTCTCTCTTCCGGCAGGAGGTTCGGTCTTCGGGCTATTGTCTCCTCAGTCGGCGGGGAGGTGGTCGATTCCTGCGTCTTCTTCCCCATAGCCTATTGGGGTATGATGACTCCGGAGAGCATCCTGAGCCTCGGGACGATGGAAGTGTGCGTCAAGGTTCTTTTTGAGATCATCGTGCTTCCTCTGACTTTCACTGTGGTGAAGACCCTCAAACGCAGGGAGGGGACGGACGTCTATGATGTCGATATTTCGTACAATCCTTTTAAGCTTTCAGATATATGAAACGAATCTTATCTTTTGCGCTTGTCTTCGCGCTGACAATCCCGGTGCTGGCGGAGTCCGTCCGCACCCGCAGGCCTTTGGACCACGACGCCTATGATTCATGGCAGAGGGTTTCATCCATGAGCCTGTCCAACGATGGCCGGATTCTCGTCTGGCAGGTGTCTCCGCAGGAGGGGGACGGATACCTCACCCTGCGCAACCTCCTGACAGGAAAGGAGCTTGTCATCGAGAGGGGGTCCGCTTTCAGCATGAGCGAAGCGGCGGATTTCGGAGTATGCTGCATCAAGGCTCCGTTCGCCGCCACCCGTCAAGCGAAAATAGATAAGAAGAAAAAGGACGAGATGCCGAAGGACACCATCGCCTGCATCAATCTCAAGACATTTGAGCTGACGCGCATTCCGGACGCATCTTCCGCCAGGCTCGGGTACGATGCCGCTCCGTATATCTTTGTCTCTCAAGATGTCAAGGACAGCAAAGACAGCAAATCCCTGCTCGTTTTCAACACGGGAAGCGGCGAGATTGACACCCTAAGGAACATCGTCTCCTTTGAACTTTCCAAATCCGGGGACAAGCTGGCGGTCGTGACCGGCAAGGAGAAGAAAGATTCGCTTTCGAAGAGTTCAGTGCAGCTCCATGACCTTGCCGCCGGCACGGTAAGGGAGCTCTCCGAGGGACACAAGTCCTACAGCGGCCTGTCTTTCAACGAGACGGGCGACAAGCTGGTTTTTCTCTCTTCCGACCAGGAGGAGAAGCTCGATGGAACTCCGCGATACTCCGTCTGGCTCGGAGAGGAGAAGATTCTCAAGAAAGCCACCAGGCGTTCTCCCGCAGTCAGGGAGTTCTCGGCCGTGGAGACACTGTCCGCCGACTGCGCCTCTCTTCCGGAGGGCTGGGTGATTTCAAAGACGGCGCGCCCGCGGTTTTCCAACGGCTCATCGCGTCTTGTGCTGGACATCACGAAATACTATCCTCCTAAGGACACGACCCTTGTCTCATTCGAGACCGCCGGACTGGATATCTGGAATTGGGACAGCTATTATCTTCCGCCTATGGACAAGGCCTCCGTGCACAAGGAGACAAGGACGGCCGTGGTCAATCTCTCTTCCCCGTCGCAGCTGCTCGTGCTCTCGTCCAACGCCAACGACAGAATCAGCTTCGTGAACGGCGCCGAAAGTGAGTTTGCCATATCCCGGGACAGCGACCCATATAAGATGGAATCGCTGTGGGCCGTCAATTCCAAGGCAGACTTCTCGCTGGTGAATCTGAACGACGGCAGCCGCCGCTCTCTGAAAGAAGGCTTGGAGGGGACCGCGCTCGTATCGCCGCTTGGCAAATATATCGCATGGTTCAACCCGCAGGACGGCAGCTGGTACTGCTGGAACCTCTCGGACGGTCAGATGGTCAACCTTACGGCTCAGACCGGCACGGCGTTCTATGACGAAGAGGATGACCATCCTCTCGGCTGCTACATCCCCTCCTCTTCCCCGCGCTGGATAGGCGAGGACGAGGAGCTGATGATAGCCGACCGCTATGATATCTGGAAGTTCTCTCCGGACGGCAAAAAGGCCGTGAACCTCACTTCCGGCATAGGCCGCAGGGAGGGTGTGCGCTTCAGCATCCTCGATTTGGGACGCGACAATGACCCGTACCTCTACCAGAATCTCAAGAACTTCCCGAAGAAGGGCAAGGTTTATCTTTCCGTCTTCGACGAGGACAATTCCGAAAACGGATATGCCATCGCAAATCTCGCCTCCCCTTCCGTGGGTAAATATTTTACGGACAAATGGGCATTCTCTTCCACCGTCAAGGCGAAGGACGCCAACACAATTGTATATCTCAAGGGGAACTTCCGCAACCCTGCAAACGTTTTTGTTACGAAAGACAATTGGGCAAGCGAAACCCGGATTTCGGACATCAATCGCCAGCAAGATGACTATATCTGGGGCGACGTACAGATGGTCCATTGGGATGCCTACGACGGGACTCCGCTCAAGGGCCTGCTCTACACTCCGGACAATCTTGACAGCCTGAAGAAATATCCGATGATGATATACTTCTACGAGAAGAACTCCGAGACTCTCTACAACTACATCCAGCCGGCCCCCAGCCGCTCCATCATCAACATCCCGTTCTATGTGAGCCGGGGCTATGTGGTGTTCGTTCCGGATATCGTCTATAAGGACGGCCACCCGGGGGAGAGCGCCTACAACTGCATCTGTTCCGGAGCCGAGGCCATGTGCTCGCAGTTCGCTTTCATCGACAAGTCGCGCATGGCAATCCAGGGCCAGAGCTGGGGAGGCTACCAGACGGCGTATCTTGTCACCCGCACCGACATGTTCGCCGCCGCCGGCGCCGGGGCTCCTGTGGGCAATATGACGAGTGCCTACGGCGGAATAAGATGGGAATCCGGCAACAGCCGCATCTCCCAGTATGAACACGGGCAGAGCCGCATCGGGAAGACGCTTTGGGAAGATGGAGGGCTGGAGCTCTACATCGAGAATTCACCGGTGTTCTTCGCCCCCAAGGTCAAGACTCCGGTGCTGATCATGCACAACGATGCCGACGGGGCGGTGCCATGGTATCAGGGAATCGAGTTCTTCATGTCGCTGAGGCGTCTGGGCAAGCCGGCCTGGCTGCTTGAATACAACAACGAGGCCCACAATCTCAAGGAGCGTCGCAACTGCAAAGACCTCTCACGCAGGCTCCAGCAGTTCTTCGACTACTATCTTCAGGGGGCTCCGGAACCTGCATGGATGAAGTCCGGCATCCCATATCAGCGCAAGGGCAGCTACTTCGGCTTCGAAGAGGCCGAGTAGCGCGGCGTTCCGCAGCTTCGTTGCAAATCGTTATCTCGCCATCGCCGTCTCCGGCCTCATCCTCCGCAACCTTTTTCATAGCGGCATCGCGATAAACTCGTTCAATTTCTGTCGCAGATTCCTCCATCCGGGAAGTCTCCGAGTCATCAGAGCCTCGAAAAGCTTGTTGTGGCTCTGGACTTTGAGGTGCGTGTCACATGGTGACAGCGTCCTTGAACACAAAGGTGGGTATTATTTTGTAGAACGGCAAATCGGCGCGCCCATAGTTTAGTCATCACAATTATAATCATAATTAATGCCGACATAATCACGCTCCCGTAGCCATTCTCCCAATGTTATATGCCGATCAAGGACATTGTCAACGGTCATCTCAAACTTCAGGATGAACGACAATGTCTCCGTTCCAAAAGCGTGCGTCTCTCTTCCCGGCTTTCGGCTACCAACAATATAGCTATCAAAATTATTTCTGATGATGAAGACGTGATCATCATTATCATCTTCCGAAAGCAGAACATCATTTGATGCCGCCTGACTGTGGAGTTCCTTCTCCTTCATTCTCTCAAAGAAGGTCCTCTCGTTTTCCGATGTGTAGCTCTGTAACATTTCGTCAAAAAGACGCACATCATCCGGATCCAATTCATTTACAAACATCTTTGCCTTATTTTTTGAATGAGCTACATAAGTGCAAGTTGCCAATTCTTAATTTTTCCGGAACCGATGCACTTGCGTTCCGTTCGTATAAGAAGAAGTCATATTTTGCAAGGAAACATTTAGCTCCCTTCCCTGCGAATTTAAGCGATATTATCAACCACAAGCGCGACATCATTTCCAATCCTGTTAGCTGAACAATCAACTATCAATATCTATAGATATTATTATTACTCTAATTGATATAAACTCAAATCAATACAAGGCATATTCTAAAGTACTGCTACAAATATAACTAATATTTTTCTTTTCCAATAACCAGGAAGGCAATCTGCCCGAAAAGAAAAGGGTTGCGAAAACGCCCCTCAAGTAGGCGTATGTATTCATGTAATGTTCGATGAGGATGGCATGTTTGTTCGCATTGAACTGCTCATTGATATGCTTTTGGATGTCGGTGAACAAATCGTAG